>JAEWSS010000135.1 GCA_023459755.1 Verrucomicrobiota bacterium
CTCGGCGAACTGCGCGGCAGTGTGACAATACTGGTGGTTTCGCATCATCTTCAATATGTGAGCAGCAGTTACGACTACGCGCTTTGCGTTAACCGCCGGGTGCATCGGCATGAACTGTCGCACGAGCTGCCGTTCGAGTGGGACAAGGTGTTCAGTTTTGAAGTCGGACGGATCGAACACTCGGAAAACTGCTCCTGTCTCGGCGGCGGGAACGAGGACGGGGAGTAACTCTTTATAATGTTTACGGAATTTATTCATGCGCTGTTTTATTCGCCGCTGCCGTTTCTGCGCTATGCGCTGCTGGCCGGACTGGCCGGAAGCGTGGCGTTCGGTATCGTCGGCACCTGGGTGGTGACCCGACGGCTTACCGCGCTGGCCGGCGCGATCAGTCATGCGGTGCTGGGCGGCATCGGTCTGGCGGCATGGCTGCGCGGCGGTTGCGGGGTGGAATGGCTCACGCCGATGGGCGGCGCGGTGCTGGCGGCGGTGGCGGCGGCCGGAATCATCGCCATCGCCGGAATCTACGCCAAGGAGCGCGAAGACGCGGTGATTAACGCGGTGTGGGCGATCGGCATGTCGGCCGGTCTGCTGTTTCTGGGAATCACCCCGGGTTATGTCGATCTTCAGGGATATTTGCTTGGCAACATTCTGCTGGTGACCTCATCCGATCTTTATACCGTGCTGGCGCTGGACGCGGTGGTTCTGGCGCTGTCGATCGGGTTCTTTCAAGTCATTCTGGCCTGTTCGTTTGATGAGGAATTTGCCGCAATGCGCGGCATTCGCACCAAATTGGTTTATTTTCTGATGCTGCTGGTTACGGCGCTGACCATTGTTATTTTTGTGAATCTGATCGGAATCATTCTGGTGATTGCGCTTTTGACGCTGCCTTCCGCCGCGGCCGGCCAGCTGGTACGGCGCTGGAGTTCGATGATGGCGCTGGGGGCGTTGTTCTGCATGACGTTCACCGCGGTCGGGCTGGCCGGAAGTTATGCCTGGAACCTGCCGCCGGGGCCGGTGATCGTGTTGCTGGCGGCGCTCTGTTATGTTGTAATCGTTGCGGTCAAATATGCGTTTCGGCGGTTGAAACCGGAAAAACCGGTGTTATATTACTTCCGAAACAAAAGCGGGAAGAAAAATCATGAAGATTGAATTTTGTCTTGTACTTCTGACGGCACTGCTGTTCTGCGGCTGCGGGGAGCCTGAAACGCCGGAGCAGCTCGGCGGTCGGGCGCTGGCGGCGGCCAAGGCCGGGCATTGGGAAAACTGCGTCGAAGCCTGTGACGAATTGTTGAAAATAACTCCGGACTCCGCTCCGGTCCTGGCGCTAAAAAGTATTGCGCTTAACGGTTTTGGCGACCGGTCTGCGGCAATGACGTGTGCCCGGCGCGCCACTGAAATTGATCCCGGAAGTTTTCCGGCCCGTTACATGGTCGGGTATCTGGCCAGCCTGGAGCCGGGCGGCGAACGCCGCGCGATCGACGAGCTGGTGAAGGCGCTTCAGCTGGAGCCGGACAGCGTAAAAACGCTTTTACTGCTGGGCGAATGTTCCGGAAAACTTAACGACGAAGACACTGAACTGTATCTTTCGCTGCTTCCGGCGGAAACTTCCGGCAGTGCCGCGGTTCGCAGTCGTCTGGCGATCTTTTATGTGCTGCGCGGACGCAAGTCGGAAGCGGCGCGCGCTTTTGCCGACGCTTATATCGCAGACTCGACCAATCCGGTCGCCGTGCTGAATCTGGCGCGGTATCTCGATTATTACGCCGGCGACCCCACCGGCGCCTGCAACCGCTACGGCGAGTTCCTGAAACTCACGGCCAACAACGCCGAATTTACCGGACTGCGGACGCTGGTCGAAGGCCGTCTCAACGCGCTGCGGCGCTGACGCGGCGCGGTATGGAGAACCGGTCATGATGAACCGCGGCATACCGGACGACGTGGTCGAGGAGATCCGCGGACGATCCAATATAGTCGATGTGGTCGGCCGGGTGGTTCCGCTCAAAAAAGCCGGTAACGGCAGTTGGAAGGCCTGTTGTCCGTTTCATCAGGAAAAAACTCCGTCATTCGTTGTCTCGGAACAGCGTCAGCATTATCATTGTTTCGGATGCGGCGCCGGCGGAGATGTATTCAAATTTGTGATGCAGACCGAAAACGTCGATTTTCCAAACGCGGTTCATCTGCTTGCCGGACGCTGCGGCGTGGTTATTCCGGAGGCGGCGCCCAACGCCACTCCAGCCGAGCGTCAGGCGGCCAGGGAGCGCGCCGGACGGCGCGAACGGCTTTACGCCATTATGGAGGCATATGCCGGATTTTTTGAACGCACACTGAACTCCAGTCCGGATTCCCCGGTGGCGCGTTATCTGGATACGCGCAAACTCGACCGCGACTCGATAAAAAAATTCCGTATCGGCGCCGCGCCGGACAGCTGGGACGCCGGAATGAAGTTCGGCCTCGGCCTCGGCTATACCGAACAGGAACTGCTGGATACCGGAATGATTCTGCGCAACGAGGAAAGCGGTCGGCTTTACGACCGTTTTCGCAACCGGCTGGTTTTCCCGATCACCAATGAACAGGGCAAGGTGGTGGCGTTTTCCGCCCGCACCATTGAAAAAGATTTCGCCGGGGCGAAATATGTGAACAGTCCGGAGACGCCGCTGTTTAAGAAAAGTCAGATCGTGTATGGACTTTCACTGGCCAGACCGTCGATCGGCACAATGAAGAAAGTTGTGCTGTGCGAAGGTCAGCTGGACGTGATCGCCATGCATCGCGCCGGATGCACCTGCGCGGTGGCGCCGCAGGGAACCGCGTTCACCGAGGAACAGGCGCGGATACTGCGCCGTTATACCGACTGCGCCGTGCTGTCGTTCGACGCCGACGGCGCGGGACAAAAGGCGGTGCTTCGGGCGCTGGAAATATTG
>JAEWSS010000136.1 GCA_023459755.1 Verrucomicrobiota bacterium
ACCGCCGCAACGGACAAACTGGCGGGCAAGGCGCGGGCTGACCGGCGGTCAACACGCCACCGCCGCAACAGCGGCGCCGGATTTGTCCGGGATGCCGCCCGGTGCGCATTTTACTGCCGCAACAACCGAAAAAAAGAACCGCGTGAGAACGGAACCGCTCAGCGCCGCTTGAATCCCCACGCCAAAAGTTTGGTGGCGCAGGTTGTACGGTCGGCCGCGCTCGGCATTCCGGTAAGCACCAGCACCAGTCGGCGACCGTTGCGGATACAGCTCACGGTGACGCAGCTTCTGGCTTTGTTGGTGAAACCGGTCTTCATTCCGTCCACGCCGTCAACTTTCAACAGCGCATGATTGGTGTTGGCGTAATTCATCTGACGAATCTTGCCGCCGCGATCACTGGAAAAGTCGAGATAGGTCGGATACTCCAGCAGACGTTCGGCCAAAATCGCCATGCCTTCCGGAGACACCATACACTCGCGCCGTTTTTTGTCCGGCAGACCGTTCGGCGTATGGAACTCCGCCCCCTCAAATCCGAGTTCGGCGGCGCGACGGTTCATCATTTCGATAAACTTCTCAATGTCTCCCCCGCCGAGATATTCGCCCAAAGCGAAAGCCGCGTCGTTGGCACTCTTTATGATGACCGCTTTTAGGTAGTCGCGCACCTGAAAGGTCTCGTTTTCGCGCAGATAGACGCTGCTTTCCCCCACCATGCTCGCCGCCTTGGTCACCGGAATCCAGGTGTCCAGCGACACACTGTCGTCACGCTCCATTCGCTCGAACAGCAGCAGACAGGTCATCATCTTCGTCATCGAAGCGATCGGAACCGGCGTTCTACCTTTCTTTTCCCACAACACCTGATGGGTGTCGAGATCAACCAGAATTCCGGCGCCGACCCGCTGAGTTTCCTTCACCGAGCCGATGTTGCCGGACACCGCGTGCGAATAATCAAACCTGGTCCCGAAAAACGGATTGGCCGACGGCACCCGATAACGCGGCGGCCGCGCCACCACCAGCGGCATCGGCATAATCGGCGCGGTGTCGGCCGCAACCGAGTCGGACGACACCGCCAGCACCGGACGCACGTCGCCGGACTTCGGCCGTCCTACAATATAATAGTAGGCCAGAGCGATGTCGGCGGCGACGAGTACCGCCGCCAACAGCACCAGTTTGAGTTTTGTCGCGCGCGCCATAGGCTGCCGCGCCGGCTTACGGATCTTTTTTCTCGGAGGCATCGACCGACCGTGTTCCCTTTCCGATTCGCCGCTACTGCTCACACGGCTTGACCGCCGCACGGTTCAAAGCGCTGAACAGCGCGGCCAGCGCCGCGCGGTCGATGTTGGAATGAACGCCGCAGCCGTAGACCAGATCGCCCCGGCCTTTGAAGCTGATGCCGACAAACGCCATCGCCATGGCATTGGCGCTGGTGCCGAGCGTGCGCTCGGAGAAGTCGCGCAGTTCAAAATCGGGAACCAGCACACAGTCGCGCAGGGCGTTCACCACCGCGGCGATCGGGCCGTTGCCGCGACTCTTCAGATCTTTGCGGTGTCCGCTGTAATCCAAAGTGAAGCTGACTTCGATCAGGTCGCCGGAATCCTCCAGAATCACCCGCTGGTAATTCAGCATGCTGAAAGGAGACTTGATGTTCAAAAATTCAGCGTCAAAAATCTCATGCAGTTTGTTCGAGTCGATTTCGCCGCCGGTCCTGTCCACATAGTCCTGCACCACATGGCCGATCTGGGGATGCATCGCCTTGGGCGGGAAAATACCGAATTCCTTTTCCAGCACATAGACCACGCCGCCCTTGCCGGACTGACTGTTGATCCGGATCAGGTTCTCATAAGTTGCGCCGACGTCCGCCGGGTCGATATGCAGATACGGCATTTTCCACCCCTGCCCGAAGAACTCGGAGATCTCCTGACGGTGCGCCATGCCCTTGCGGATCGCGTCCTGATGCGAGCCGGAAAAGGCGGTGAACACCAACGCACCGGCGTACGGATGACGCGGATGAACCTCAATGCCGCTGGCGTTTTCCACCATGCGGACGATGTCGGACATATGGTCGAAGTGGAGTCCGGTATTGATCCCGCGCGACTCCAGATTCAACGCCAGAATAGAGATGTCGAGATTGCCGGTCCGTTCGCCGTGGCCGAAAATCGTTCCCTCGACGCGGGTGGCTCCGGCCAGCAGCGCCAGCTCGGTGGCGGCCACCGCGCACCCCTGGTCATTATGAGCGTGCAGACTGACGATGGTGTCATCCATAAAGCGGTATTTTTCACAGAAATATTCGATCATGTCGGCATACTGGTTCGGCGGCCGGCGTTCAACGGTGGCTGGCAGGTTCAGGATGAACTCGTCCTTGCGCACCGGACTCCAGGTGTCATGCACCGCTTCGCACAGTTCGATGACGAAATCCAAGTCGCTGTCGGTAAACTCTTCGGGCGAAAACTCGTAAGCGACGCTGTCGCGAACCCCCATTTTGGCGATGCCGTCGCGAATCATGGCGGTGCCCTCCACCGCCAGCTGGATCACCTGTTCGCGGGTATAGCCGAACACAAATTTGCGATGCAGATCGCTGGTCGCCACATAGCAGTGGACGATCGCGGAATGGACGCCCTGAATGGCCTCCAGCGTGCGGTCGATCAAATGCTTGCGCGCCTGAGTCAGCACCGAAATACGGACATCGGCCGGAATCAGATTGTCTTCGATCAGGCGGCGGCAAAAGTCATAATCGTCCTGGGAGGCGGACGGAAACCCGATTTCAATTTCCTTGAATCCGATTTCGACCAGCATTTTGAAATAGGCGAGTTTCTTGTCCACATCCATCGGGATGGGCAGTGCCTGATTGCCGTCGCGCAGATCCACACTGGTCCAGATCGGCGCCTTCTTGAGGATGCGGTCCGGCCATTGGCGGTTTTTGATTTTTACTGGTTCAGGGTATTTATATTTTGAAAATTCCGACATTTTTATTGCTCCCTGCCACATCTGGCATTGCTACAAAAAGTTACATAAACTGCAAAAAGACGATTCCGGCTTGTTACGCTGACGCAGGGCGGAGAAAAATGGTTCAGCCGCGAATGAAAGCGCCAGCGATACTAAGTCGCCCGGCAAGGAGCGGCGGGAACTGCGGAATCACGGCACGGATAAACCCGCCGGCGTTGAAGGCGGCGTTGATCGTAGCGTGGTTGTATTCATCCTTTCGCATGAGGCTTACTCCCTGAATAAACACATAAATATAATATTGGTTCCTCAAAATGTCAACCCGCGCGGGCAAAAAAATTCAAAAAAGGCGTCCGGCGCGGCGACGGCGCGTTGAAGAGGACGGCGACCGATGCTATATTATTATAATTGAAGAGCATAAAACAGGTGAAAATGAAAAAAAAGCAAAAAAACATTGTTGCGGAGTGGAAAAAACCAGTTCGGGCATGTATAATATATGCTCTGTCTATCTTTGTGTCTTGCGTAACCGGCAGTGCGATCGCCGGGACGCAGGCTCCGAATGACGACATGCGAAAATCGTCGGTCGGAGAAAACGGGGAAGTTGCGGGAAGGCAAGACTCCCCCCGCACCGCAGCGGAAGAGGACGCGGGAAGGCGTTCTCCGGAAAGTGCGGAAGCGGTCGGTGAACGGGCGGAAACGCTGAAGGAAGTCGGCGGCGGCGATGCAAAAGCCGGCGGCGAAACAGAGGCGTTGAAGCGCGAGATTGCCGGGTTGAAACTCAAAGTTGAGACGGGCGAGGCGGAAAACGCCGCCTTGCGATCCGAGCTTGATCTGGTAAGGACCGGGCTTGGAGAGCTGCTTGACAAACTGCAGGAAAAGGATCGTCGGCTTCAGTCGCTTGAGCTGAAATACGCCGCGCTGCTCGAACCGGAAGGAACGGGCGGCGGGGAACGGGAAGTTCGGCTGATGGAGCGGCTGGATGAGCTGGCGAAACGTGGAGAGGCTCTTGCGAGGAGCCTGTCCGAATTCTGCAGACAGGCCGATTCGCTGTTAAGTGCTTCCGGGGTGGATGAATTGCGCAAGGCGCAGTTTCTGGTTTCCCGGGACACACTGCTCGGCGAATTGCGAAAATTCAGCGTGGCCTCAGGCAACGTTGAGGTTGAATGTCCGGAAGTGCCGTTTGAAAGCACGCGGGTGTTCAGCGTCAACCGGGATCTGGGGCTGGTCGTGCTGCCGGTGGGAATAAACCATGGAGTATTTCATGGTCTGCGGTTGTACGGGGTCGGGAAGGCTCCGGTGCAGTTGCGCATCGTCAGTGTTCGGCCATTTGTTTCCGGAGCGGTGGTGATCAGCGGCGATATAGCCGATGTCACCGGCGGGATGGAGCTTGTCGCTGACGTGAACAAAATCCAAAAAAAGTGAAGAAAGCGACTATGGAAGTAAGAGCTTTAACAAAGAATGTGCGGATCAGCCCGGAGAAGGCGCGTCATATTTCGCGTCTGCTTCAGGGGTTGAGCGTGCGCGAGGCGCAGGCCATTTGCGAGCTTAGTCCCCGCAAGGCGGCCCGTCTGTTCGGCAAGACCCTGAAGTCTGCCGTGGCGAATGCCGAGAACAATTCAGAGCTTGCCAGCAAGGACCTCAAGGTCAAGTACGCCATCGTCAACGCCGGAGCCATGCTGAAGCGTTTTCGCCCGAAGGCGCGCGGCTCGGCCGGCCGTATTCGCAAGAGAACGAGCCATCTGGAAATCGTTCTGAGTGACATCTAATAAGTAAGGTGAGATTGTGGGACAAAAAGTAAATCCGATTGGTTTGAGAACCGCGCTGACCAAAGATTGGGATTCGCGCTGGTTCGCCAACAATGCGATGTTCAGCACCTGGCTGCTTGAGGACTTGAAAATTCGCAAGTTCGTCAAGACCAAGTTTGCTGCTGCCGCGATCGCCCGTGTCAAGATCGAGCGTTCGGCCAGCCGCATTCGCGTAACGATTTCCTCCGCCCGTCCCGGTGTATTGATCGGGAAGAAGGGCGCGGAGCTGGATACGCTCCGTCAGGATATCGGCAAACTTATAAACAACGACACCAAAGATATATTCGTTGATGTTGTCGAGGTTCGCAAGGCCGAGATCAACGCGCAGCTGGTAGCCGAGAGTATCGCGCTTCAGCTGGAGCGTCGAATTGGTTTCCGCCGTGCGATGAAGCGCGCCATTCAGCTTGCCATGGAAAATGGAGCTGACGGGATCAAGATCAACTGCGCCGGTCGTTTGGGCGGTGCGGAGCTTGCGCGTTCGGAACAGTACAAGGAAGGGCGGGTGCCGCTGCACACGCTGAAGGCCAAGATAGACTACGGGTTCGTGGAAGCGAACACCACTGCTGGTAAAATCGGCGTGAAAGTTTGGATTTGCCATAACGAGGCGATGGAGGAAGAGAACAATGCCACTAATGCCAAAAAGGGTAAAGTACAGAAAAATACAGCGCGGAAGTAACGCCGGTCTTGCCACAAAGAACAACAAGATCGATTTTGGCGACTTCGCACTGCAGGCTTTGACCCGTGGATATGTAACCAACAACCAGATTGAAGCGGCTCGTGTGGCGATCAACCGTCACCTGAAGCGCCGCGGCAAGGTCTGGATCCGTTTGTTCCCCTATAAATCTTTTACCAAGAAGCCGTTGGAAGTGCGAATGGGTAAAGGAAAGGGTAACGTTGAAGGCTGGATGGCGCCGGTGAAGCCGGGTCGGGTTCTCTTTGAGATCGCCGGCTGCAGCGAAACGGTGGCCCGTGAAGCCATGTCGCGTGCGGCGAACAAGCTTTGCCTGCGCTGCAAATTTTTGATGCGCGAGCTGTAATAAAAAGGATGACTGCGATGAAATACGATAAAATTCACGCCATGACCGATGCGGAACTTACGGCTGCTCTGGCCGAGTTGCGCAAGGAGCTTCTGACGCTGAAGATCCAGTCGCGTACCGGCCAGCTTGAGAAGCCGGCCCGAGTCCGTACGGCTCGTCGCGACATCGCCCGCGTTCATACCGAACAAACTGCGCGCGCCGTCAAGGCGAACGACTAAAACTACGGAAATTTGAGTGTGAACTATGGAAAATACTGAAAATGCCGTTGAGCAGCGCGGACTGCGCAAAGAGCGCGTTGGCGTCGTCAAGAGCGATGTTCAGGACAAGACCATTGTGGTTGAAGTCGCCCGTCGCACGCCGCACCCGCTGTACAAGAAGGTGGTGAAGGTGCGCAAGAAGTACACCTGTCACGACGAGAACAATGAGGCGAAGAAAGGCGATACCGTGCGTATCGTCGAGACCCGTCCCCTGAGCAAGAACAAACGCTGGCGCCTGTTGGAAATCATCAGCCGCGCGGAAGATTAGTCCTGAGGTGAAAATATGATTCAGATGCAGACTAAGCTGAACGTGGCGGACAATTCGGGAGCCAAGAGCATTGTGGCGATCACGGTGCTTGGGCAACAGAAGGTTCTGGCCTCGGTAGGCGACATCATCACCGCCACGGTGAAGGAAGCGATTCCGGACGGTACGGTGAAAAAAGGCACGGTGGTCAAAGCGGTCATTGTGCGTACCAAGAAAAAGATCCGCCGGGCGGACGGCTCCTATTTGGGGTTTGACGACAACGCGGCGGTGATCATTGACGCCCAGAAGAACCCGGTCGGGACCCGTATATTCGGGCCGGTCGCGCGTGAACTTCGGGACAAGGATTTCATGAAGATCGTTTCTCTGGCGCCGGAGGTGCTTTAATATGAAGAAATATCATGTCAGCAAGGGCGACAAGGTTGTCGTCATATCCGGAGACTGGAAGGGCGAGGAAGCCACAGTCCGCGCGATTGTTCCCGAAAAGGATCGCGTGGTGCTCGAATTCACGAAGCTTGACAGCAAGAAGCGCGCCGAGGAAGGCAAGAAGGCCGATCCGGGCAAGCGCACGATTCCGAAGCGGAGCCGCAAGCAGGGCGAAGCTCAGGGAATGATCGATCGCGCCGCTTCGGTGCATGTGTCGAACGTCGAGCTGACCGAAGAGGGCAAAAAGGCGAAACTTGAAAAGCAGGCGGCCTGGAAGAGCAAGAAAGCCGGCACCGCCGCGCAGGAGTAAGAACAATGCCTGATATGCTGAAAAAATATACCGAAGAGGTGCGCGGTGCGCTTCAGGAGAAGCTGCAGTACAAGAATGTGATGCAGATTCCGAAGCTCACCAAGATCGTGATTTCGACCGGCATGCAAAGCGGTTGCGAGCGCGACGCCTTTACCGAAGCCCAGAAGCAGATCGGAGCGTTTACCGGTCAGAAGCCGATGATTACGAAAGCGAAGAAGAACGTATCGAACTTCAAGCTGCGTGTTGGCATGCCGATTGGTGTGATGGTCACGCTTCGCGGGCGTCGGATGTACGAGTTTCTGGATCGATTTGTTCACAACACGCTGCCGCGTGTCCGCGACTTCCGCGGCATCAGCCCCAAGGGGTTTGACGGCGCCGGCAACTACAATGTGGGTGTGCCGGACATTGCGGTGTTCACTGAAATCGATCAGGACAAACTGAAGTATCCGCTCGGGGTCAATGTGACGATGGTAACCACCGCCAAGACCAATGCCGAGGCCTTCGAGCTTCTGAAGCTGATGGAAATTCCGTTCGCGGAACAGTAAGGGACGTAAACTATGGCAAAGAAAAGTTTGATCGTAAAGTGCGAGCGCGGGAACAAGTTTCCGGTGCGCAACTACACTCGCTGCAAAGTTTGCGGCCGTCCGCGTGCGTACATTGGTAAATTCGGCCTGTGCCGAATCTGTTTCCGGGAACTGGCCTCGAGTGGTCAGATTCCCGGCGTAACCAAGGCCAGCTGGTAAAAAGGAGAATCGAAAATGAGTTTACAGGATCCGATTGCCGATATGCTGACCCGTCTTCGCAATGCCGGAGCGGCCGGGCTCGATGTTGTCGAGATGCCCGGCAGCAAGGAAAAGCTTGCGATTGCCGAGGTTATGAAATCGGAAGGATACATTGCCGACTATGAAGCGAAGACCGAAAACAAGAAGGGATTTCTTGTGGTCACGCTGAAATATTATGAAGGCAAACCGGTCATCGAAGGGCTTCAGCGGATCAGCAAGCCCTCCTGCCGGATCTACTGCGGGGCCAAGGAGATTCCGAACGTCCGCAATGGTCTTGGCACGGTGATTATGACGACTCCGAAAGGTGTCATGAGTGGTAAGAAAGCGGCTGCCGAAAACATTGGCGGCGAAGTGCTTTGTTACATTTGGTAAAGAAACTTGAACCGGAAAGATTGAAATAAAATGTCACGAATTGGAAATAAAGTGATTGACATTCCGGCCGGAGTCAAGGTCAATGTCGCGAACGGAGTCGTGACGGTTGAAGGCAAGAGCAAGCTGACGCTGACTCTGCCGCCGAGAGTGGCGGTTGAGTTGGACGGCAGCAGTCTGCATGTTCGCCAGAGCGAAGAAAGCCGCGAATCGAGCGCGATGCAGGGTTTGGCCCGCAGTCTGATTCACAACATGGTTGTGGGTGTGGTCAGCGGGTTCCGCAAGGAGCTTCAGATCGTCGGCGTTGGTTATCGTGCCCAGATCGCGGGTGACAAGCTCACGCTCAACGTTGGCTTTTCGCATCCGATTGAATACACCGTTCCCGCTGGGGTCAAAGTGACGGTCGTGGAGAACGTCAAATTGATCATTGAAGGGGCGGACAAGCAGCTGGTCGGGGAGACCGCGGCCACCATTCGCCGTTTCCGCAAGCCGGAACCCTACAAAGGCAAAGGCATCCGTTATGTCGATGAGACCATTATCCTCAAAGAGGGTAAGTCGGTCGGATAACATTGAGGTAGTACTATGGCAGTCAGAAGTAAGAAAGAGCTGCGGGTTCGCCGTCATCTGCGGATTCGCAAGAAGGTTTCCGGCACTGGCGAGCGTCCCCGTTTTGCGGTTAGCGTCACCACGAACAACATTTATTGTCAGTTCATTGATGATGTCAACGGCGTGACCCTGGCTTCGGCCAGCACGATGAGCGCCGCATTTAAGAGTGCGAATGCCAGTCCGAACATGGACGGTGCCGCGCTGTTGGGCAAGCTTGCCGCCGAAAACGCCAAAGCCGCCAACATCACCGAAGTGGTTTTCGACCGCTGCGGCTATCGTTTCCACGGCCGGGTCAAGGCGATCGCCGAGGCCGCCAAGGCCAACGGACTTAAATTTTAGGAGTCGGACTTATGGCGAAACGTGAAAAATTCAAGACCGAAGAGGTCGCCAGCGATATCAGCGAGAGCGTGATTTCGATCAACCGCTGCAGCAAGGTTGTCAAAGGCGGCAAGAACTTCAGTTTCGGCGCGCTGGTGGTTGCCGGTGACGGCAAAGGGCGTGTCGGCTACGGATACGGCAAGGCGAACGAAGTTGCCGATGCCATCCGCAAAGGCAACGAAGCGGCGCGTAAGAACATGGTCGTTATCCCGTTGAAGGGGCAGACGCTCCCGCACGAAGTCGAAGTCAGATTCGGCGGAGCGCAGGTGCTGCTGAAGCCGGCGAGTCCGGGTACCGGCCTGATCGCCGGCGGCGCGGTTCGTGCGATTCTTGAGCTTGCGGGCGTCAAGGACGTGCTGGCCAAGTCGCTTGGTGCGAGCAATTCAGTCAACGTGGCGAAGGCGACTTTCAAAGCTATTGAGAGTCTCACCAGCCGTGAAGACGTGCTCAAGCGCCGCGGCATTGAATCTCTGTAAAGCAAGGGGATGTGAAAAATGAAATTGCATGAACTCACCACGACCCCCGGCAGCACCCAGCGTTCCAAGCGGGTCGGCCGCGGCGACGGTTCCGGCATGGGCAAGACCGCGACGCGCGGTGAAAAAGGCCAGAAATCGAGAACCGGATCAACGATCCGTCCGTTCTTTGAAGGCGGCCAGATTCCGCTGTTCCGTCGTCTGCCCAAGCGCGGCTTCAAGAATCCCGACCGCATTGAGTACGAGCTGGTCAATCTCAGCGTGCTCAACGATCATTTTGAAGCCGGCGACGTTGTCGACATTGATATTCTGAAGCAGCGTGGACTTGCCGGCAAGGGCCGGGACATGCGGCTCAAGGTCCTGGCCAACGGCGAACTCAGCAAGGCACTCAAGGTCACGGCGGAGAAATTCTCCGCTCAGGCCAAGGCCAAGATTGAGGCGGCCGGCGGCAGCTGCGTGGAGCTGGCATAACGCTGGTTCCGAACCGTTCCGGGTTCACGGCTGGACGCCGCGGATCGGGAACGGTTACTCCGGACCCTTCACCGGAAACGACGAAGGGAGCGGCGGGAAATCGGTGAAAGCCGGTATCCGCCGCGTTCCGGGGCGCATTCGTTTTAAAACAAAATCAACAAGTCGGATTTTTCCAATGAAGATAATCAACGCGTTTCTGAATATTGTAAAAGTCAAGGAGCTGAGGAACCGTCTGCTGTTCACCGCCGGGATCATTGTGCTGGTCCGGGTCGCTTCGACCATTCCGTGTCCCGGAGTCAACCCGGGAGCGCTTGCGGCGTTCATGGCCGACCTCAAGGCGTCGGCCGGCGGCGGCATTATGAATACGCTCAGTCTGTTCTCCGGCGGCGCGCTGGAAAAATTCGCGATTGCGGCGCTGGGCATCATGCCCTACATTTCGGCGTCGATCATTATGCAGCTGCTGGTGCCGGTGTTTCCGGCGCTGGAAAAGTTGCAGCGTGAAGGCGAGTCCGGCCGCGGCAAGATCAACCAATACACCCGGTATCTGACAATTCTGATCTGTTTGATACAGGGGTTCATGACGGCTTATGCGATCGTCAATCCGAGCAGTCTCGGCTTCGATACGCAGAGCAAACTTTACATGGGGGGCGAAAGCTCATTCGTCTTTATGACGGTGATTGTGCTTACCGCGACCACCATGGTTTTCATGTGGCTCGGTGAACAGGTAACCGAGCGCGGCATCGGCAACGGAGTTTCCATCATCATTACCATCGGCATTATCGCAAGACTGCCGCAGGCGGTGATTGAGCTGGCGAACATGACCACGGCGGGTCAAGGCGCCAACGGCGAAACGTTCCGGGTGGTGCATCTGCTTATTCTGATAATTCTTTTTGTCGGCGTGACCGCGCTGACCATTATGCTGACCCAGGGCTACCGCAAGGTTCCGATTCAGATTGCCCGCAAGACCGTGGGGTCGCAGGTAATGGGCGGAACCACCTACATGCCGCTTAAAGTCAACTTGGCCAACGTGATGCCGATCATTTTCGCCGGTGCGATCATGATGATTCCGAGTCCGGTTTTCCAGTGGCTTGGACGGCAGTGGAGTTCGAGCGGCGACTTTTTCTACGGTCTGGCGCAGTCATTCTCCAGCCAAACCAGTTTTGCACACATGTTCACCTACGCGGTGCTGATTATGGTGTTCAGCTTCTTCTGGGTGGCCAATATTTTCAATCCGGTTCAGATCGCCGACAATCTGAAGCGTGAAGGCGCGTATATTCCCGGCATTCCGCCGGGGAAGCCGACGTCCGACTATCTCGATTCCACGATGACCAAAGTCACGCTCGGCGGCGCGGTGTTCCTGACCGCATTGGCACTGTTCCCGACGGTTCTCACCGCCCAGTTCGGAGTTCCCTATCTGGTTTCCAGCTTCTTCGGCGGCACCAGCGTGCTGATCATGGTCGGCGTTGTGCTTGAGACGATGACCCAGCTGGAGTCCCATCTCACGATGCGCAACTACGACGGATTCCTGACCAGCGGCCGGCTGCGCGGCCGGCGCTGACGGGAAACGGAGAGCTGACGCCATGGTCGCCAAAGTTATTGCGATCGACGGGCCGGCGGCGTCCGGAAAAAGCAGCGCGGCGTCGCATCTGGCGTCGCGCCTCGCCATTCCTTATGTCAGCACCGGCGCGATGTACCGGGCGGTGGCGTGGGCGGCAGACCGGGACGGCATCGGCGCGGAACAGGTTGCGGAAGCAGCGCTGGAACCGGTGCTGAATAAAATTCAAATGGAATATGTCCGAAAGGACGATGGGACTTTCGCGCTGAAAGTCAACGGGGGATTTCCCGACGCCGAACTGCGCGGCGGAAAAATATCCGCACTGGCCAGTCTGGTCTCGGCACTGCCGAACGTCCGCAATTTTTTAGGAAAGCTTCAGCGCGCCATGGCCGGAGCCGATTGGATTGTAATGGAGGGACGCGATATCGGAACCGTGGTGTTCCCGGACGCGGCGGTGAAAATTTTTTTGACCGCGTCGCCGCTTGAGCGCGCCCGGCGCCGCCTTGCCCAGGAGGGCGGACGCAGCATCGAAGAAGTCGCAAGGGAGATTTCCGAACGCGACCGGCGCGACGCGACCAGGGAGATTGCTCCGCTGAAAGCCGCGGCGGACGCGGTGATTGTTGATTCCTCCGGGTTGACGATCGAAGCGACGGACGAAAAAATTTATGACCTTGTCAGCCGCCATACGTCTCAATACCGGGTATCCTACGGCGACACCGACCAGATGGGCGTAGTTTATTATGCCAATTATCTTGAAATATTTGAACGCGGACGCACCGAAATGCTGCGCGCGGTCGGCATAACCTACCGGGAGCTGGAAACAATGGGCGCGTTTCTGCCGGTGGCTGAAGTTAACTGCCATTATCGCGGGTCGGCGCTGTACGACGATCTTCTGACCGTCCGCACCTGGATTTCAGCTGCACGCGGCGCCAGACTGATAATTTCCGGAGAAATACGGCGCGACGACACAGTGCTGGTCTCCAGCGAAATCACGCTGTGCTGTACCGACGCGAAACGCAAAGCGCGCCGGCTGCCGACGGAGCTGCTCGCCGCCTGCCGGATATATATTCATAAAGTGGAGGCATAATATGGCATTCATTGATCCGGCGAAACTCTATCCGCTGCTTTTTTCACCGATTTACGTTC
>JAEWSS010000137.1 GCA_023459755.1 Verrucomicrobiota bacterium
CAGCGCATCAAATCCGGTGTGTTTTTCCGCCGAAATTTCAACCGTATCGTATGAAAGCTCCGGAAGCGCGCCGTGCGGCAGGTCGCACTTGTTCCAGACCGCGATCACCGGGCAGGTTACATCGGCCAATTCCGCGCCGTCGTCCGGCTCCGGAGCGCCGGCGTCCAGCACCCAGAAAACCGCGTCGGCGCTCTTAAGCTCGGCCCTCGCCCGATCCACGCCGAGCGACTCGGCCAGCGACCCGGCCGCCCGTATTCCAGCGGTGTCGATCAGCCGCACCGGAAGATTGCGCAGCACCGCGCGTTCCTCGATCACATCGCGGGTGGTCCCGGCCTCCGGCGTGACGATCGAACGTTCGCGCCCGACCAGCGCATTCAGAAGACTGGACTTCCCGACATTCGGCCGCCCCGCCAGCACCACCGCCACTCCGTCCCGGCAGCGGCGCCCGGCTTCGTAGGTGTCGGCAAGCGTTTTGATCGCGGCGATTACCGCCGACACACGACGGCAGAGGTCGTCCGGCGCCGCCCAGTCCAGATGTTCCTCGGAAAAATCAAGCTGCGACTCCAGTTCGCCCAGCACGTCGGTCAACTCCCGGCGCATGGCTCCGATCCGGGTGCCGAGCGCGCCGGACAACTGACGGGTGGCCAGTTCCAGACCGCGGTCGCTTTCCGCCGCCACCACGTCGGCCACCGCCTCCGCCTGGGTGAGATCCATCCGCCCGTTCGCAAAAGCCCGAAAGGTAAATTCCCCCGGCCCCGCCGGACGCGCCCCGGCGTCAACACAGGCCGCCAGCGTCCGCCGCGCCGCCGCGCCGCCGCCGTGAATCTGAATCTCCACCACGTCGTCTCCGGTATAGCTCGCCGGCCCCTTCATATAGACCGCCAGCGCCGGTTCTCCGGTGACGGCGATCCGCCCCAGCACCATGCGCCGCGGCTCGTCCAGACCGCGCCCCCGCCACACTTTCAGCCCCACGCCGAGCGCCTCCGGCCCCGAAAGCCGGATCACTCCAAGCGCGCCGCCGACTCCGGTGCAGACCGCGCAGATTGTATCGTTCATATCCATGCGCTTAATATACCACCAAACTTTACAATTTAAAGTTGTGTGCTATATTACTGCGTTACTTTAAAAATTAAAAGGAGCGCCTTATAATGAGTTTCCCGGAATACGACTTCGCCGCCATTGAGCGGAAATGGCAGAAATATTGGGACGAACACAAGACCTTCAAGACTCCAGACCAGTCGGACAAACCGAAATACTACTGTCTCGACATGTTTCCATATCCATCCGGCGCCGGCCTCCACGTCGGCCATCCCGAGGGCTACACCGCCACCGACATCACCTGCCGCTACCGCCGCATGAAGGGGTTCAACGTCCTTCATCCGATGGGGTGGGACGCCTTCGGACTTCCGGCCGAACAGTACGCGGTGGACACCGGCACCCATCCGGCGGTCACCACAAAAAAGAACGTGGACAACTTCCGCCGCCAGATCAAGGCGCTCGGGTTCAGCTACGACTGGGACCGCGAAATCAACACCACCGATCCCGGATATTTCAAGTGGACGCAGTGGATTTTCATGCAGCTGTTCAAACGCGGACTCGCTTATGTGGACGAAGTTCCGGTCAACTGGTGTCCGGCGCTCGGCACCGTTCTGGCCAACGAAGAGGTCATTGACGGACGCAGCGAACGCGGCAACCACCCGGTGTTCCGCAAGCCGATGCGCCAGTGGATGCTGAAGATCACCGCCTACGCCGAACGACTGCTCAACGATCTCGACACCCTCGACTGGCCGGAAGGCATCAAGGAAATGCAGCGCAACTGGATCGGCAAATCCACCGGCGCCGAAGTCACCTTTGAGATCAAGGACTCCGCCGAGCGCGTCACCGTTTACACCACCCGTCCGGACACGCTGTTCGGCGCCACCTACATGGTGCTGGCGCCGGAGCATCCGCTGGTGGAAAAAATCACCACGGCCGACCGCCGCGAAAAAGTCGAAGCCTACGTCAAGGCCGCCAGCCTCAAGAGCGAACTCGAGCGCACCGCCGACACCGCCACCGAAAAAACCGGCGAATTTACCGGAAGCTACGGCGTCAATCCGCTGAACGGCGACCTGCTCCCGATCTGGATATCCGACTATGTGCTCAGCAGCTACGGCACCGGCGCGATCATGGCCGTCCCCGCCCACGACACCCGCGACTTCGACTTCGCAAAAAAATTCAATATCCCGATCAAGTGCATCATTGCTCCCGATGCCGCCGAAGCCGCCGCCGCCGGGATCGACGCTCAGGCCGTCCTCCGCGGCGAGGCCTGCTGGACCGGCAACGGCGAAATGATCAATTCCGCAAACTCCGCCATCAGCCTGAACGGCCTGCCGGTGGAGACCGCCAAACAGCGCGCCATCGACTTTCTCGCCGCCAAAGGACAAGGCAGGGCCAGCGTCAAATACAAACTGCGCGACTGGCTGTTCAGCCGTCAGCGCTACTGGGGCGAACCCTTCCCCGTCATCCATTACGACGACGGCTCCATCGAACTGGTGGACGAGTCCGAACTCCCGGTCGAGCCGCCGCAGATGGCCGACTTCAAGCCCAGCGGCACCGGCGAACCGCCGCTGGCCAAAGCCGTTGACTGGGTCGAATACACCGACCCGAAGACCGGACGGAAGGGACATCGTGAAACCAACACCATGCCGCAGTGGGCCGGCTCCTGCTGGTACTATCTGCGCTACATCGACCCGCACAACCAGACCGCGGCATGGGCGCCGGAGAAAGAAAAATACTGGATG
>JAEWSS010000138.1 GCA_023459755.1 Verrucomicrobiota bacterium
GTGTAAACAACCTTGAATGGGGGCGCATCCCGGATTGATTTTATCCGAAAGCGATGTATATTAATTCAAGCGGAAACACGGCGGATTTCCGCGCGTTTTTCCGCATAATCCGAGTCCGCCGCGTTCCATTCCATGAAAGGCACAAAGTAATGCTGAACAAAAGAACAAAGATCGTCGCCACCATATCATCGCTCAACTGCGGAGAAGAGCTGATCCGCAGCCTCTACGAGAACGGGATGGATGTGGCCAGACTTAACACCGCCCATATGTCCATTGAAGAGGCTGAAACCATTGTTGCCAACATTCGCAGTGTATCGCCGGACATCGCGATCATGGTGGACACAAAAGGGCCGAACATCCGGGTTGCCAACCTCGCCGCGCCGCTGACATTGACCACCGGACAGTTGACCGTGGTCTCAACCGGAGAACTGGCTCCGGAAGAGGGGATTCAGGTAAACTATCCGCGATTCTGCGACGAAGTTAAGCCGGGACAGAACATTCTGATTGACGACGGGTCGGTGGCACTGTCGATAATTTCGCGCAAAAGCGACCGGCTGATCTGCAAAGTTGTCTGCGGCGGAATTGTTAAGGACAAAAAGTCGGTCAACGTTCCGGACGCCGTGCTGCACACCCCGGCGTTAACCAAAAAAGACCGCGCCTTCGTCGATTTTGCAATCGCCAACGGGCTGGACTTCATTGCCCATTCGTTCGTCCGCGACCGCGACGACGTGATGGCGCTCCAGAGTATTTTGGACACCAGCGCCAGTCCGATCAAAATCATCGCAAAGATTGAAAACCGTCAGGGCGTTCAGAACCTCGACGGCATTCTCGACGTGGCCTACGGCGTCATGGTGGCCCGCGGCGACCTCGGCATTGAGATCCCGATCGAAGAAGTTCCGCTGATCCAGAAACATATCATTTATGAGTGCATGCGCCGGCGCAAACCGGTAATCACCGCCACCCAGATGCTGCAGTCCATGGAGAGTGCGCCGCGACCGACCCGCGCCGAAGTCAGCGACATCGCCAACGCCGTCATGGACGGAACCGACGCGGTCATGCTCAGCGGGGAAACCGCCAACGGCAAATATCCGGTTGAATCGATTTCAATGATGGCCTGCATCCTTCAGGAAACGGAAAAGTCGCCGGAAAATCTGTTTATCCGGGCCGACCAGCTCTCCAGCGGCGACCAGGTGCGGGACAATATCGTCCGGGCGGCGGTGGAGATTTCGCGCCGCATGCCGGTGCGCGGGATTGTCTGCAATACCGAGAGCGGCAACTCGTGCAACATGTGCTCCGCCTATCGCGGCCATACCCCGATTTTCGGACTGACCTACCACCCGGCGGTGGCGCGACAGCTGATGCTCAGCTACGGCGTGCGCCCGGTAATCATGGACTTCGTGGACGATCCGGCCGAACTGCTGAAGGCTTCACTGACCAAACTTACCGCGACAAAAATGGTGGACGATACCGACTTTGTGGTTCTGCTCGGTCAACTTTCGGAAGGCTCGCAGGCCACCGATTTTTGCAGTATCGTCAGACCGGCCGACGTAATGGCCGCCGGACACAACCCGGCGGTTAATGGCAAATAAACCGGACTAAAGAGACTTCAAGAGCTCATTCAGATTCGACGCATTCAATCCGCAGTGCCGCCGCAGCGAAGACAGACGCTGCGGCGACGCAGCTATCACCGCCACCGGGACGCCGGCGAGTCCGGCGGTGACCGCGTCCCACAGCAGACACTTCGGATCGGGTTCGTACTCCACCAGCAGACGCGGCCGAAGCATCGTCAACCGGTCAAATAATTGCAGCGAACGGCGCGCCGCGGCATCCGGCGTGCCCGGAAAGCGCGGCGGCTCAAAAAACACCGCGTTCTTGACCGAAACGTCCAACGGCTTTCCGGCGAACATCAGCACACCGCCGTCATCGCGCAACGCCGCCGGAGCCGCCGGAATCACCGCCGCGGCAGCCGAAGCCGGAATATTGTAATACATAAACGGCAACAGCAAAGCCATTGTCCGCTTCCCCAGATTACGCTCAAGCACGGCATACCCGGCGGGAAAATCCTCCGGCGAAAGCCGGGTGGCGGCCACCTCGAACAATACGCGCACCCGCATCGCCCGCATTTCCAAGACCGCGGACATTCCGTCAGCCCCGATCCCGAGCCGGCGCAACGCAGCGTCAAGCCGGGAGAATACGGCCACGGTGTCCTCCACCAGCCGGGAAAAACCGACGGCGGACAACCGGCGCGCCGCCGTCACTCCGGTATCCATCCGATGCAGAACGCACGCCGCCGGAAACGCGGTAAACGAGTCGGCCAGCCACGAAAATAATGTGGACAAATAGAGATCCTCAAGGTTGACGGCGTAAAAATCGTCAACCGCCGCAAACACCCGGCGCGCCAGAGCGGCGGAAACCACCCGCTGATTGATGTTGTGGCCGGTTCTGTGAGCCATTACCAATTCGCGAAAAACCGCGCGGCCGCTCAGCGGAACACCGGAATAGACACGAAAATCGGCCGGCGTCGCATTCCCGGGAAACGACGGCGCAAACTTAAATCCGAATTGCAGCATCGCGGTCGGCCTGGAGTGAAGTTGAGCGGCAATGGCGGTCAAGGCTCCGGGCAGCAATTCGTCGTCGGCGTCAAGAAAAATAAAGTAGTCGCCGTCGGCATTTTGCGCGGCGCGTTTGCGGGCGGCGACAATTCCGGAATTCGACTGCGACCAGTAGCGCAAACGCCGGTCGGCGGCGGCACGGGCGGCCAAGATCCGCGGCGTGGCGTCTGTGGAGCCGTCGTCAACGCACACAATTTCCAGCGCCGGATAGTCCTGCGTCAACACGCTTTCGAGACAATCTTCGATATATTTTTCACCGTTGAACGCCGGAATCAGCACTGAAAATTTCAGCATCTTCTAAGCCTCGACATCTTTTTTCGGAGCCGCCGCCTGAGTTTTACGCGGTTTTGGCGCGGCAGTCGCCTCCGCCTGCTGCCGGATATACAGCGGATGATCCCGGTCGCCGTACAGATAGCCGGTGGTGGTGGTGTAGGCCATAACAATATTTTCATCAGCGAACTGTTTGACAATCGCCAGATTTATCTCGGTGCGCCACTGCTCCTCCTGTGCGAAACTGGAGGTCTTCAGCCACATGATGACCTTGATGTTCAACCCGGAATCGCCCAAATCATCAAAAAAAACATGCGGCTTATAGCGGGCAACATCCTGACCGTGAAAATCATCGACAATCTTATGCAGAACAGCGATCGCCCGCCGGATGTCCGGCTCCGGTGTTTCATAGACCAGCCCGATGGTAAACACAAAACGGATTACGCCGCGCTTGCTGATGTTTTCAATGCTGGCCGACTCGATCTGACTGTTCGGAATAGTGTAAACCGTCTCATCCGGAGTGTGTATCCGGGTGCTTCGCATGCCGACCGCCGACACAATGCCGTCAATACCGTTGACTTGAACGCGGTCGCCGCAGCGGAACGGCTTGTCCCATATAATTACCATTGTGCCGAAAAAGTTCGACAGCGTTTCTTTGGAGGCAAAAGCCACCGCCAGCCCCACCACTCCGGCGCCGGTCAGCAGCATGGTGATGTTGAAGTTGAAAATGCTCTGCCCGATGAACAGCACGGTTATCAAAATCAGAAAAATCTTCAGCAGCTTGCGAACAATATCCACCATCAATGGATCGATTTTGTCGCCCCCCTTCCCCGCGTAATCGGTCATTCGACGACTGACCATCGCAATCAGCTCCATGCCGCTCCATGCCATGCACAACGTCACCAGCGTAAAGAAAAAACGAATATTAAAAGTATAGAAGTCCGGCAGCGAACGCAAAACCGGAATCAGCAGTACAAATCCGCACCCCAGGCCGATCAATACCAACAGCGGTTCCGACACCGCCGCCGCCAATTCGACATGCCAGCCGACCGGACGACCGTTCAATAAACGTTTTTTTGCCCGACGCACCAGTAAAATTCCACCCCAAACCACAAAAAACACCGCAACCGCACCGGCGGTAAGCAGAATTATGGCCTCCGACTCGCTGTGCCACCACTTTTTCAGATTGCGCCAGTCATGCGAGGCGCGACTGCGAATGCTCTGTTCGGAAAGCTCGCTCAACGGCGCTTCTCCGGAAATAATGTTCAACAGCGACCCGTCGTCGATTTTCCGCGGCTCCGCAGCCGGCACCGAACGCGTCGTCTCCGCCATGCCGGTCAACTCCATTGCCGCCGATTCCGCCGCCGCGGTCAACGGCGCCGACAAACCGGCCGCCGCAGCCGCAATGCCAGCAGTCACCAGGAAAAACCTGCACTTTGATAAAAAAGATTTTCTTGACATGCCCGCTCCCTCCATATATCTTTTCTCCATATTTAACTTATCACATCCCGCCGCGAAAGCAATGCGCCGCGTTTCATTGTTTTCCGGATTTTTTAACCGCAACCCGGGAAAATATTATTCCACATTTGCATTTCCATCCGGACAATCATATATTAGATCTCAGAGGAAAAATTGCAGTCGGATTTTCTATGCGCAGCGCCCAAAAAGAGGAGTGGTGTTATGAGCAGAATACCTTTATGCCTTGCCGTTGTGTTTGTGGTCGGAGCCGAATCACCGGCGATCGTCATTGCGTCCGACGCACCGGACACGGTTCAATTTTCGCCGGACAGCCTATCCGGTCTGGCGCTGGCCGCCGCCAAACCGGCCGAGCAGGAGACGGTACTCCAACTTTACGGCGAACTGAAACCAAATTCCGAACATACCGCAAAACTCATGACCAGAATGCCGGGATTTGTCATCGACGCACCGGTGACCATTGGCGAACAGGTGGACAAAGACCAGATACTGGCAAAACTTACCAGCTATAAACTGGGCGAATACTACTCAAAATTCAACACGGCATTCGAACGCGAACAACTGGCGCTCTCGGAATTTAAAATGGCCGAATCACTGCATCAGAAAAACGCGATCGCCGAACGCGAATTTTTGCGCGCAAAACGCGAATATGCCGAAGCCGTGATTGCCCGACAGCACGCCGAAGCACTGCTGAACACCTACAGCGACAGCAGTCTGGCAAAATCCGCGGAAAGCGGCGAATCCGAAATCCGCACCGACTACTATATCCGCGCGCCATTCGCCGGCACCGTGATCAGCAAAGACATCTACAAAGGCGAAAATTTTGCCGAGGACAGCGACCGCGTTTTCTTCACCGTCAGCGACCTTTCGTCACTTTATCTCGACCTCCGCGCCACCGCCTCCCAGCTCGGTGAACTCGCCGTCGGAATGACTGCAAAAGTCCTGCCGGCCAATACCGAACACACCACGGCCGGACGGGTGATCTACGTTGCCCCGGTCGTTGACGCCGCCACCCGCACCGGACTGGTGCGACTGCTGGTTCCGAATCCGGACGGCAAACTGCGCCCCGGTCAGCTCGCTTCAGGACTGTTGAACCTGCCGCGCAAAACACCGGCGGTAACGGTTGCGGACTCCGCCGTCCAAACCATCGGCGGCGAACCGGCGGTCTTCGTACCGTCCGGCGGCGGCTATCTGCCGGTAAAGGTGACCGTCGGAAAAACCGAAAACGGCGAAACCGTGATTCTTGCCGGCCTGAAACCCGGTGAATTGTATGTGGCGCACGGCGCACTCGAATTGAAGTCGCTGCTCCTGACCGGAGGCCTGACGCCGCCGGAAAACCCACAGCCGCAGAACGACGACAGCGCCTCCGACAACGCAGTCATAATAATGGAGGATTGACCCCCTGCTCCACCCGGTAATGTAAAAAACTTTTCTCCGCATCACTTGACATCGGTCGATTATCGCGGTATATTATATAAACAATTAAACATATGTTCACATAACGACATCAAAAGGTTTTATAGTATGGAAAATGCACCTGGCTGTTCATTAAAGACCATTCATCAGGCGACGGTGGACGCGGCGGCGCCGCTTTTGACCGACGACGTAATGCTGGCGGAAATGACCGGCGTTTTTCAGTGTCTGGCCGACACCGCGCGGCTGAAAATCGTGAACGCATTGCTGTTGTCCGAAATGTGCGTTTGCGATTTGAGCGCCGTAACCGGCTCGTCCCAACCATCGGTCTCACACCATCTGCGTCAGCTCCGGCAGACAAAACTGGTAAAGTTCCGGCGCAGCGGCAAGAGCGTGCTGTATTCTCTGGACGACGACCATATAAAACAGCTTTTTGCCGTCTGCAAAGATCACACCGCCGAAACATCACTCACACAAAAATATTGACATTCAAGATATTATCATGCACAACCATTCACATCACGCTCACTTTGCAGCCCAGGACGGCTCCAATTCGGAAAACTCCGGAACCGGACGGGCGTTCCTGATCGGCATAATCCTCAACACGGTCTATGTGGCGGCTGAATTCTTCGCCGGGTTCGTTTACGACTCAATGGGGCTGCTGGCCGATGCCGGACATAATTTAAGCGATGTCGGCGGACTTCTGCTGTCGATGACCGCCTTTATTCTGGCGCGCCGCCGTCACGCAAAAAATTACACTTACGGCTTCCGCAAGGCCACCATTCTGGCTTCGCTGGCCAATGCGGTCATCCTGTTTGTGGCGGTCGGGGCGATTGCGTTTGAATGTATCCAGAAATTCCGCCATCCGGCCGAAATCGGCGGACTGCCGATCATTGTCACCGCCGGCATCGGGATCATAATCAACGGAGCGACTGTGGTTATTCTCAACCGCGGAAAAAAAGGCGACCTCAATGTCCGCGGCGCCTATCTGCACATGCTGGCCGACACGCTGGTTTCAGTTGGAGTAGTCATCTCCGGGGCGGCAATCATGTGGACCGGTATTTCGATAATCGACCCGATTGTCGGCTTGATAATTGCCGCCGTGATTCTCGCCTCCGCCTGGGGACTGCTGCGCGAAAGCATTCGACTGTCGCTGGACGGCATTCCGGAAGGCGTTGACGTTGATGAGATAGTGCGCCATTTGGAAGAAGATGAAAACGTAGCGGCGGTGCATCATGTTCACGTCTGGCCGATCAGCACCACGGAAAACGCTTTGACCGCCCACATTGTGCTGAAGAATCTGGCGGAACTGGAACCGACTCGCAACCGTCTGCGTGAAGAACTGCGGGAACACGGAGTTCCGCATTCGACGCTGGAGTTTGAAACCTCGGCCACCGACTGCCCGGACACCGCGGTATAATCCGTCCGGCAGGAGCGGCGACGCATCGGCGAGGATGATGCGAAGTGGCGCCCGAAGTGCAAAATTTGTATCGACAAAAATTAACTGATTTTTTAAACACAATTTTTCCTTTTTGTTTGCACGTGGGGTAATAGCGTTACAAAATTGGGGGAAAAACGGGGGAATAAAAAACTGATGGATAAAAAAGCAAAATGCGTTTTTGGCGTTTTTTGAGCACAAAAATGGCGGAGAGGGCGAGTTCTTACCCGCAACACCTAAAATATGTTATTTTTTAAGGTCATTTACGCTCAAAAATCAACGAAAAACAAACAACGCCATCTTGCGCTATCTTGCGCTATCTTGCTCCATCTTAAGCCGATTTTGTATCAAGATTGTATCACTCCATTTTGCCTTGAGCGGAATCGGCATGTCGCGAATAAGTGCAAAAATCTTCACTTTCGACACAGCATCCAACTCACTTGACATAATAGCATCCTGCAACCTCCGGCGAAACGCCTCAAGCAAACGTTGACTCTCCGGATTTATTTCCAAATCATCCGCATCAAGCGCATCTTCCGGCAAATATTGACGCAATCGCGGCAGCAATCTAACCCAGTTCACCGCACGTATCCTTTTCGCCTCCCCGGATAACCATCCGTTTACGCTGGAACGGTTCACCCCGACAATCTGCGCAATCTGCTCCTGCGTCAAACGCTCCTCGGTATACCAGCGTTTCAGAGCATCGTATATTCCGTGAGTTATGAATTTACTTTTCATTGCGGAAATCCGGTTTTAACACCAAGGCCAACAACATCAGTACCATCGGCTTTATCGCGTAAACCAGCGACTGTGTCGCCTTTGTCGTCGCACGGAGCGTGCTGTCTTCATAGCGCATCGATATATCCATGTCGCGAGTTACATCATAAATCTGATACAACGCCATTGCCACCAACATAATCATTAACAGCAGACGCACCCAAAAAATGTATCGGAGATAGTCCGTCTTGCACGCCTTACGGGAAATGGTCAACGATTGAACTTTGTCGGCTCGCGGCGCGCCTATTATAAACTCTCGCCCACAGGAATCGCAAATCGCCGAGGCGCCACAGTTGTTGTCGTCAGCCTCGTAATGCTGGCCACAATGCGGACATGAAATTTTCATTTATTCAACTCCCTTAATACGATTTCATTCAATTTATCAAAAAGTTTTGTTTGTTTGCTTTCCGGTATCTCAAGCATATTTTGAATTAAATGCTTGAATTTACAACCAGACAACTTTTCACATCCGGCACATTTGCGATTCAACACTTTTTCCATGTAGGGCACAAGAAGTGGATGAATACGCATCCATGTGTCGTTCCGAAAATGCGAAGTACCACCGGAAAGCAGCTTCGCCGCGAGCTGCGCCGATACCCCCAACACTGCGGCAAGCTCCTTTGTTGTGGAATAGTTCTTGCGCATCTCCCTTAGTGCCTCGAGTATTGTGCTGTCGATAATTTTCATATATTGCCAGTTGTTTCCTCTCTGCAATCAACTCTCCGGTTGATTTGTCTGCAATCTTCTCTCTATAGACAAGCCGTATTCGCACGTCCTACCGACGCTCCAGCCCCCCGCAATATTGACAATTTTTTGCGTCGGGAATCTCTCTGAAGTACCTGCAGGTTTGATTGTGGACTATGCCGCTTGAACTGACATAGTATGTTTGCGCTTGCTTTGTGCCGCTTATGTAGCCCGCCGCGAACGCCACGCAA
>JAEWSS010000139.1 GCA_023459755.1 Verrucomicrobiota bacterium
CCCGGACGATTCCGGACCAGCCGCCAATTCCGCAAAACGCTGCCAGCAGAGCGACAAATATCGACCATGCCATCAGCAGCGGAATCCGGAAAAGTATCCGTATCCAGCTCATTTTTAGAACGGAATCCTCATGAAATGACGTGTGTACCGCGGCGGCGTATTCGCCAGATCCAGCCAGATGAAAATATCGATTGCGCCGAAATCGCTGTCCAGCGCCGGCTCTCCGGCCAGATATGCCCCCAGCCGCAGATACCCCTTGAGCAGCGGCGGCATCTCGGACTGAAGACTGCCCCGATGTGCATCAATATAGTCGGCCACCGCCTTGTCGCCGGGATAACTCAACACATACTCCGCTTTCGCCGTCGCCTGCACCGGCGGCGGCGTTGTCGGCCGCACCATCCCCAGCGCGTGCTTGTAAATCGCCCAGCCCACCACCGGGTCCACGCTTTCCAAGCTCACACATCCCATAAGATAGCGCATCCGGCTGCGGCTGTGCAGTTCACCGATTCCCGCCCACAAAAGCGACACCACCGCACCGTTGCGGTATTCCGGCGCCACACAGCTTCGACCGTATTCCAGCAGTTCATCCGAATATTTCGCTAAATTCGAGATGGAGTATTCCCCCTCCGAATAAAATCCGATGCCGTTTTTCGCCACACATCCCGGATGCACCCGATAGGTTCCGACAATGCGACCGGACGACTTTTCAATAACAATCAGATGCAGACAGAAATTATCGAACACGTCGGCGTCGATCTTCGCCGCCGCCTGCGCCTGGCTGATCCGCCCCAGCCTGCCCTGCTCCTCCTTGAAGACGTCATACCGGAGCTTCTGCGCCCGGGCAATCTCATCGGAATTCTCGGCCACCTTTATCAGAAAATGCTCCCCGTCCGCTAAGACGGCCGGGGTGCAAAACCTGGCAAACTGCGCCGGTATGGTTGTTTTCGCCATGCTTGATCTTCCCTATTTTTCCATAAACTTTTCCATTCGCTCCAAAGCCAGCTCGATCTCGGGCAGACTGGTGGCATAACAGCAGCGGACAAACCCCTCTCCGCAATCGCCGAACGCCGTTCCCGGCACCACCGCCACCTTCTGCTCCTTTACCAGATTGATCGCAAACTCGTGGCTCGACAGCCCGGAACGCTTGATGCTCGGGAACGCATAAAACGCACCGTTCGGCACAATGCAGTCCAACCCGATACGGTTCAGCCCCTCCACCATGACGTTGCGCCGTTCAAGATAGCTTTCGCGCATCCGCAGCATATCCGGCCGGCCGTGAGTCAAGGCGTCAATCGCCGCCTCCTGACTGATGATCGACGCGCACAACATGCTGTATTGATGAATTTTCATCATTGCCCCGATGATGTCCGCCGGACCGCAGGCGTAACCGATCCGGAATCCGGTCATGGCGAACGCCTTGGAAAACCCGTGCAGAAAAATCGTGCGATCCCGCATGCCGGGCAGCGACGCAATGCACGGCGCACGGTCAACGTATGTCAGTTCCGAATATATTTCGTCGGTTATCACGACCAGATCGTGCTTCACCGCGATTTTCGCGATTGCCCTGAGTTGATCGATATTGAGCGTGGCGCCGGTGGGATTGCACGGGAAATTGAGCATAAGCAGTTTGGTTCGCGGCGTTATTTTAGCCTCAAGTTCGGCCGGGTCCAGCGCAAAATTATTTTCAACTTTCGTCACCAGCGGCACCGGAACACCGTGCGCCATCGTCACCTCGGCCGGATACGACACATAGCACGGCGAAGTATAGACCACCTCGTCGCCGGGGTCCACCAGCGCCCGAACCGCCAGGTCCAGCGCTTCACTGACTCCGACCGTAATCAGACATTCTTTAACCGGGTCGTATTCCACCTGATAGTCTTTTGCCACATAGTCGCAGATTGCCCGGCGCAGCGGCAGAAGTCCCATATTGCTGGTATAGCTGGTCTTACCGCGCTCCAGCGAATAGATCGCATGTTCGCGGATGGTCCACGGAGTCACAAAGTCGGGTTCGCCGACGCCCAGCGACACAATATCCTTCACTGTGGTCACCAGGTCGAAAAATTCACGGATGCCGCTTTTCGGCATCACTTCTATATGTTTTGCGATCCGCCCGTTACGGCGAAACGACGATTCGTTCAAGTTCTGGTTCATTGGTCATCAACCTTCCGGATTCCTTATATTTTTTAAGCATGAACAGCGTGGAACAAGACAACACGCCGTCGATGGTGGAGAGTTTTGCCGACACAAAATTTGCGATATCCTGAAGTGAACGGCCGTAAACCTCCAACTGAAGATCGTAGTTCCCGGAGACCAGATAGACGCTCGTGACCTCCGGGAATCGGGCAATACGCATTGCGGCCCGGTCGAACCCGCCGTCGCGCTGCGGTGAAACTTTGACTTCGATCAAAGCGCGCACCATGCCGTCGTCGGCCAGTTCGTCGTTGACCACGGCGTGATAGCCGCAGATAACATTGTCCGCTTCGAGTTCGCGGATGGCTTTTTCAATATCTTTGGGATCGGCGTTCAGAAGCCCGGCGATCTCGGCAACGTCCATGCGGGCGTTGCGTTTGAGAATGTCCAATATTTTCTTTTTCATAAATATCCTTCCTCCGGGGTTAATTTAACTGCAGAAATGGAAATATCAAGCAGAAAACCGGAGCATTGTAGATAAAACTGTCCATGATGTCCCAAATGCCGCCCATCCCCGGCAGCAGTTTGCCGGAATCTTTGATTCCGCAGCCGCGCTTGAGCACCGACTCGGTCAGGTCGCCGCAGAATCCGCCCCAGAACATGACGATTCCACAGATCAGCAGCGTCATCCAGCCGGCCGACACCCACCCCAGTCCGGCGCCGAGCAGAAAACTGACCCCGACGCTGCAGAGCAGACCGCCGACCGTCCCCTCGATCGACTTCTTGGGACTGATCCGCGGCGCCACCGGATGGTTGTGTCCGCGGGTTATTTTGTTGGAAATCATGCCCACACAGTATGCTCCGGTATCGCCCGCCTTGGTGACCAGCACCAGATAGCCGAACAGCCGAAAATCGAGCAGTCCCACGTTCAGAAGTCCGTAGACCGGCGGCAGCGTCATCACCAGAATTCCGAAGCTGACCGCCAGCTTTTTAGCGTTGAGCGCAAACTCTTCGCCGCACAGCAGCGCAC
>JAEWSS010000140.1 GCA_023459755.1 Verrucomicrobiota bacterium
CGCAGCACTATATAATGATCGAATTTCTGATATTCCATGATTCCATCTCCAAATGAATGATGTTTAAAATATAACACCGCAAACGATTTATTCAAGCCGTTCCGCCGGGTTTATCGGCATGCGGCGCGGCGTTTTTCCGGTGTTCCGGCGGCGCGGCGGCCGGCGTCAGAGTTGTTCGAGCTCCTTTTTCAGCGATTCGAGTTTTTCGGCGTCGCGTTCCCACTGGGCGGTGATTGTTTCGATGCGTTCTTCGATGTCGGCGAGTTCACAGCGGAGGGCGCTGTAGTTCTGCGCCTGGTCGCGGACGGAGAGCTGTGCGATGATTTCGTCGCGTCGTTTTTCCTTTTCCTCAAGTTCGGCTTCGATTTTTGCCACCGAGGTCTCAAGTTTTTTGCGCAGCGGTGCGATTCTGGCGCGTTCGGCGGCCTTCTGGCGGCGGCGCTCCTTTGAATCGACCACGGTTGCGGCGCCGGTGCCGGCGGTTGTTTTTTCCGCTGCGGCGCCGGCCGGTTTCTTCTCCTGCTGTTCGGCGGCCGACTTTTCCATATAGTAGTCGTAATTGCCGAAATACTTGCGCAGCGAACGCTTTCCGACCGCGAAGATGGTTTCGGCGCAGCCGCGGATAAATTCAATGTCGTGACTTACAAAGCAGACGGTTCCCTTGTAGGCGCGCACCATGTTCTGAAGCATTTCCCGGGCGGCGAGATCCAGGTGGGTGGTCGGTTCGTCCAGCACCAGCAGGTTTGGCGGATTGACGAAGATGCGGGCAAAGCAGAGCCGGATTTTTTCGCCGCCGGAGAGCACGCCGCAGAGTTTGTCCTGATCGCTGCCGGAGAAGCCGAAACTGCCGATCAGACTTGGCAGCGAGGCGGTGTTGAAATCGCGCGAACAGGCCGCCCGGACCACGTCGTAGACCGACATCCCGGCCGGCAGCAGATCGGCGAACTCCTGCGCCTGATACCCGAGGATTATATTGTGGCCGAGAATGACTTTGCCCTGCTGCGGCGTCAATGCTCCGGTCAGCAGTTTGAGCAGCGTGGTTTTACCCATACCGTTGTACCCGATGAAGGCGACTTTTTCGCCGCAGTCGATCTGAAAATCGGCGTCGGCGACCACGGGATCGGCCGGGTCGTAGCCGAAGGTGACGTGTTCGAAGCGGACGGCTTCGGTGCCGCACGGCGGCGGTTCCGGAAAACGGATTGCGCCGCGGTAATTCAGGTCGTCGGAGATCACCGCCACATCGTCGAGCCGGTCGAGCTGTTTGATCCAGGCCTGCGCCTGACTGGCCTTGCTGCTTTTGTAGCGGAAGCGTTCGATATTGCGCTCAAGATCCTTGCGGCGTTTGTCGATGTTTTTCTGAGCGGCCTCCTGCGTAATGCGGCGTGCTTCGCGCTCCCGGCGGTAGTAGTCGTAGCCGCCGTTGTAGCGGGTGGCGACGCCGGAGGACAGCTCCAGTGTGACGTCGGTGAGTTTTTCCAGCATGAACCGGTCATGTGAAATAAGCAGCAGCGTCCCTTTGAACGACTTGAGAAATTTGCACAGCCACTCCACCGCCGGAACGTCGAGATAGTTTGACGGTTCGTCCAGCAGCAGCACGTCCGGATCGGAGATCAGGGTTTTTGCCAGTGTGGCGCGCATCTGCCAGCCGCCGGAGAAGTCGCTCAGCGGCCGGGTGAGGCCGTCCGGGGCGAAGCCGAGGCTGCACAGCGCCGCTTCCGCTTCGCTGTGGAGGCGGTAGCCGCCGAGGTGTTCAAATTCGGTTTGCAGGTGTCCGAGGCGGGCAAGTTCGTCGTTGCCGGCTTCGCCGTCGGCCAGCCGATGTTCGATCTCGGCGATTTCGGTTTTGATGTCGCCGAGCGCGGAGAGTGCGTCGGCGGTGTAGTCGGCAACCGGGATGTCGAGCGCCGAATTTTCGAGCTGCTGGCGCAGATAGCCGATGCGGAGGCGTTTGGGCATGGCGATGTTGCCTTTGTCCGGCGTCATCGTTCCGGTTATCAGGTTGAAGATGGTGGTTTTTCCGGCGCCGTTGGGGCCGACCAGTCCGACCCGTTCGCCCTGATTGATACGGAAGGTCACGTTGTTCAGGATGGTGCGGTCGGCGAAATTTTTTTCTACATTGAAGAAGTCTATCATAGTTCGATCAGAATGCGGAATCCCACGTCGCTGTCATTGCCGTAGGAATATCCGGATGCGGCGCACATCAGTGAAAAGCGCCCGGTGTTGAAGCTGCCGCCTTTGACCGGCACGCTGTTGGGCGGAGCGCCGGAACCGGAGGGCAGACATATTTCTCGTACGTTTCCGGCCATGTCGACGGCTCCGTAGATGGAGCGGTCGTCCGGGAAAGACCCCGCCGGAGCGCCGTTCGGGAAGCGCCTCGGATCGGGATGTTCGCCGGAAAGCGATTTGGTCGGAGAATACTCGTTACCCCACACAAAAGTGCGGCCGTCCACGCCGCGCGCCGCCTTCTCCCACTCCAGTACGGAGGGAAGCCGGCAGCGGACGCCGTTCTGTTCGCCGTACCACCGGCAGTAAGCCTCGGCGGCGGCGTAATTGATACCTACTACCGGCATGTCGCCGGTGAATGGCGCTCTCATGCCGCCGTCGGCGGTGAAAACCGGTTCCAGCACCCGCTCCGAACTGGAGAACATATAAAGCGGCATAAATTCTTTTTTACGGGCGTCGTCGTCGGGCAGCGAGTCAAAAAATTTACGGTATTCCGAAAAAGTCACTTCATGCCGGCCGATGAAAAAGTCCGGCAGCGCGGCTTCGGCGAAGAGGCCGTCGCTGAGTTCAAAGCCGAACCGGAAGTTTGACGCCGGAACCAGAACCGTGCCTTCCGGGGCGGCGACGGGAGCAAAGATTCGGGCCAGCGCCGTTCCGGGG
>JAEWSS010000141.1 GCA_023459755.1 Verrucomicrobiota bacterium
GCGCCGCGCAGTCCGCCGGATATTTGAATGTCGGACGGAACCTTGCGGCTCATCGGACGGATCTTGTAGCCGGGCAGAACTTCACCGACCATGGTGGTGCGGCTGCGTTCAAGCACCTCAAGCACCCGACCGACCGGGCCGCGCGCCGGATCGGACTCTTCCGGATTGGGTGAGAAGTTGATTTTTACGCGGTCATTGTCGAGCGCGTCCTCCATGAATTTTGCCGGAATGAAAATTTCGGCGTCGGACGTGTTGAGTTTTGACCGTGCCGGAGAATCGGCGTCCAGGGTCACAAAACCGTAGCCGTGCGTTGAAAGATGCATGATTCCGCAGGCTTCAACGAAACGGGTTTCCTTCTTCATGCGGCGCTCCTGCGCCCGACGGACAATTCTTAAAAGTCGCTTTTTCTTATTTTTCTTCATTGTTTCCTCCACTTATATTATGATACACCCGGAGGCGGTAAAAGCAAAAAGAAATTTGCTTTTTTCCCGGCAAAGCGCTATATTTTACAAAAACAAGGGAGAGTTCTAACCATGGGCAAACATAAGACCGCGGCCGACTTCGTAAAAATGAAGGAGGCCGGAGAGAAAATTGTGATGCTTACCGCTTATGACGCGCCGACCGCCGCATTCGCAACCGCCGCCGGCGTCGATCTGCTGCTGGTGGGCGACTCGGTGGCTATGGCGCAGCTCGGCTATCGCAACACACTGCCGCTGACGATTGAGGAGTCGCTGCATCACTGCCGGGCGGTGCGCCGCGGCGCGCCGGACGCGTTTGTGGTTGGCGACATGCCGTTCATGTCCTTCGGCGTGTCGGTTGAACAGTCGGAGGCCAATGCCGGACGGTATCTCAAGGAGGCCGGGTGCGACGCGGTGAAACTTGAAGGCGGCGCTTCGGTTGCTCCGCTGGTGGAGGCGATGACGGCGGCCGGGATTCCGGTGGTCGGGCACATCGGGCTTTTGCCGCAGAAGGTGCTGATTTCCGGATATCGCGTGCAGGGCAAGGGGGAGGACGACGCGAAAAGACTGATCGACGACGCGTTGAAAATTCAGTCGTCCGGCGCATTTATGACCGTTCTGGAGTGCATGCCGCGCGACCTGAGTAAAAAAATATCCGAAACACTGCGTATACCCACCATCGGCATCGGCGGCGGTGTGGACTGCGACGGTCAGGTTCAAGTCGTCAACGACATTCTTGGAATGTTTGACGAATTCATTCCCAAGCACACCAAGCGTTACGCCGAGGTGGGCAGGGTGATCCGCGAGGCGATCGGCAGTTATGTGTCCGAGGTCAAATCCGGAGCGTTCCCGACCGACGCCAACAGCTTTCACTAAGTTGGCGTCGCGGCGGCGGCGGGAGCCGGCATGGCGCATGTTGTCGGCCGCGGCGTCGATTGCGCGGCGGAAAAAAGGCCGATAAAAAAAGGCCGATAAAAAAAGGCCGGAAGAAAAATCTTCCGGCCTTTTGTGTGTTTAACGTTATTCGGACTTATCGGATTTTGCGCATTCTTCGGTATCGTTTGAGGGAGTGTCTTTGTGGTCTTCAATAGAAAGATCACTTTTTTTGTCGTCGTGTTTTTCCCATGCGTCAGGTTCGTCGATATGGAAAAATGTGGTCTTGTCCGGGTCAAGCGCAAGTTTCTCCTGACTCATGACCATGTTGACATAGGTTACGCTTGACGGCGAGGGAGCCTCTTCGTCGTCATCAATATCATATTCATGGCGTCCGAGCACGAAACAACCGGAAAGCGCGATGCCGAGCAGCATCAGCGCCGCCGCCGACACCATGTACGGCGGCGAGACCAACAGCCCGGTCATGCACGAAACAATCAGGAACAGTCCGCCGGCAATCAGCTTGTTGCGGATCGACATCTTCAGGAAAACAAAGATGCCGAGCGCATAGAATACGCCGTTAAGCCCGATCACCAGCGTCCGGCATACCGCCTGCGGAATCAAATTGTACAGTCCGGCGAATCCGGCAATGGTCTGCGCCGGGGTGTTCAGCAGCGCCCACCCGGTGTCGGTAACCAGCGGAAACATCATCGCGTTGATGAAGCACCATATCCAGAACACGATCACCGCGCAGCCCAGCGCCCAGTTCCAGCGTTTCCCGACCGCAACCGCCGCCGCGATTCCCGCAACCGGATAGTAGAAGAACGGAAAAGCCGCCAGAAAACAGCGCATCATGGAAACTTCCGAGGAGAAATCCAGCAAAAGTTTGCACATTGCCGCCGCAATGATGCAGCAGAGGCCCCAGCCGAAGGCCGCCGCTTTCCACTTTTTCGAGCAGACCGTCAATGCGTAAACCGCGATCCCGATCATTATCCCGTTGACGGCGGCGATAATCGCCACCTGCGCCGGCGCCAGCGTGTGCATTTGCATCCGGATCATGTGCAGTCCGGTGGTCAGCGATATTGCGGTGAAGGCCTTGCCGTAGGTGGCCAGCGGCACTCCGAGTTCCCGGACGAATTCGCACAGCGGCTTCCACATCAGCGGAATAAGCATCCAGACGATTGCCGCCGCCACCGCGACGACGGCCGGCCACAGCCGGACGGTTTTCTTTTTCATGTTTTGAAGGTTCCCTTTTTTTTGAACTGAAACATTGCCGCACCCGGCGTCCCCGACACCGGGCTCCGGCAGATACATTATTGCGCCGAATGCAAAAAGTCAAGCGGATAAATTTGCGCCGCAATTATTTTTTGCCCGCCCTCCATCCGCGCGTCAAGCCATGACCAGCAGTGCTTCGCGGCCGCTCATGCCGATGCGAACGCCGAGTTCAGCCGCCTTCGACGACACTTTTTTGACTGTTGCATTCAGCATTTCATCATAGTTGCCCACTCCTGCGACTATGGCGAGCGCGTCGTCGAATTTTTCCGCCGCCTCCAAGCTGACATAGCCGCAGCCAAGCATTCCTTTGCCGCCCTGGATCAGAAGCAGCGAAACGTGCGCAAGCGGAATGGTGTCGCCCCGGAACGATATGCCGTTTATAGTTAGAGTGTCCATAAATTTTCACCTTTTTTTCACTGAAGCCGGGAAATGTTTTTCGTTCAAATATCCGGGTATGCAGACCGTAAAACCGTCGCCATTTTATAAAATTAGCAGGCGGACGGGTTATTGCAAGCCGGAATTATGGCCTGACGTCGCTTTTTATCACGATATTTTCCAAACATCGGGCGCGTTGTTTAGAAAAACGTTTTATTTTTTTTGATAAAAACGATTGAAATATTGTCATGCCACCGATTTTTCGGCTTGCCGAACGTGAAAAGCGGATGTATTATAAGTTTTGTCATGGCGCGGCTGGGCCGGTTTGAAGCGGCTTGACGGCGCCGGTGAAAAAGTATGAAAATCAAGTATCAAATATAAGGAGATGAAAATTGTCAAAATTTATCGGAATGTTTCTGCTGGCCGCCGCGTTACTGCCGGCGATGCTCTCGGCGGACGACTACGGTGTGCGGCTGAAAAAAAACGGGCTGAACATTTCCAGCGGCGGTCTGGAAGTCATAAGTTTTTCCCGTCTGATCGCGGTGGAGCCGCCGTGGGGACGGAAATATTTTTTTAATGCTCAGGACAAAGTTGACACCACCGAAGAAGACGGCAGATGCGTCCAAAAATACAAGAACGATGAATTTGAACTGAATCATTATTCAGCCGAAGTGTCCGGCGAGCGGGTGCTGGTGTCTCTGAAAGCCACGATGCTCAAGGATGTTCCGGCTTTTTTTGAATACTGTATTGCGCTTATTCCGGCCGACACTGTCGGCGCGGCGAAATACCGCGTTTTCTTTGCCGACGGAACGGAGCAGTCCGGCGAACTTGCGGCAGAGCCGCCTTATGCCGCCGAATATCTTTTCAAAAACGCCGTCAAGGTTGTGTTCGATGGACAATACGGCGAACTTACCGTGGAAAGTCTGGACAAAAAAACGTTTTCCGCTCAGGACGCCCGCGCTAAAGGCGCCGCTTGGGGCGACTGGTACACCGCGGTGAAAGGCGTGCTTTTGCTCGAGAACTTAGACCTCACCTATAACCAGCCGCTGACAAGCGAATTTGCGTTCACATTCAAGATGAAGCCGGGATGCAGTTTCCCGACTCCGCTGGCGCCGTTGACCGGCGGTAATGCCGAAAACGTTGAGTTGCCGAACATCGCCGGATCGTTCTCCCCGGCGGCCGACCGCTTTGTGTGGCCGCAGCCAAAGGAGCGGACGAAACGGGACGGCCGTTATCTGCCGAAGTCCGGCGCCGCCGCGAAGACCGACGGACTGGATGCACTGCCGGAGGTCGATCGTGCCAGACTGTCCAAGGCGGTCGGAAAAGTCGGCGATAAACTGTTTTCCGGCGCCGCCGCCGGGCAGGGCGAAGGTATTTATTTCGTGGTGAACGACAATGCCCCCGGCGTTCCGGAACATGCCGAAGGCTACCGGCTGGAGGTAACGCCGGAACGGGTGGAGGTGTTCGCCCGCACGCCGCGCGGTGCGTTTTATGCACTTCAGACTCTGGTTTCAACCGGAGCGGCCTGCGGCACCATCGTTGACTGGCCGGACATCGACATGCGCTCCAATCTGGTGATGATAGACAAAGATTCACTGCGCATTCAGGGTGAGTTTATCGATCGCATCTACGCACCGTCAAAGATCAACACGCTGTTTATTGAGTGTGAATACGCGGCGTGGGACGCGCTTGGCCCGATTCGTCAGGATTGGGCGATGAGCAAGGACGATCTGCGCAAACTCGTTGCACTGGCTGAAGAAAACTATATTGAAGTCGTCCCGCTGTTCCAGACCCTCGGTCACTGCGAGTGGCTGTTCAAAAACGGTCAGAACCGCGACATGGCCGAGAATCCGTCCAGATGCACGGTCTACAACGTGCGCAATCCCCGGGTCCACCCGCTGATGGAACAGGTGCTGAACGAGGTGATCGACGTGTTCCATCCCCGTATGCTCCACATCGGTCACGACGAGATCGGCGGCGAACATGAATATCCGTTCAGGCCCGAAAATATCGCCGAGGGCGGCAACCGCCTGATCATGGACGATATCATGTTTTACTACAACTTCTGCAAACGCAACAATCTGCAGATGATGATCTGGCACGATATGTTCATCCGCACACCGCAGAAGCCGAACGGGGCATTCGGTC
>JAEWSS010000142.1 GCA_023459755.1 Verrucomicrobiota bacterium
GCGCCGGACCGTCTGGAGCCGCTGCAGTTGTTTGACGGTCAACCGGGAAAATATGTTTTGAGCATTCCGTCCGATACCGCGGCAAACTGGCGGCAAAAGACGGCCGGGTTAACCGCCTCGCTCGAAAATCATGACGGAACAACCGAGCTGACAATTGATTATGACGGCTCGACCATCAACGCGGAAGATTATAAAAAATGCAAGAATCTTCTACGCCATGCTGAATTGAAATTCAATGAAATACAACAGGAGTCGCAGAGAAATGACTGAAGGTATCACCGAAAACGAGCTGCATCGCCGCCTTGAGGAAATCCCGCCGCGTTTCAAACGGATTCGAGCCGAACTCGGCAAACGCGTGTTTGGTCAGGAACAGTTGATCGAAGCCCTGCTCCTGCCGCTGTTGTGCCGCAGCCATTGCATGCTTACCGGGGTACCGGGACTGGCCAAAACCATGCTGATCAAAAGTCTGTCCGAAGTGGCCGACCTCAAATTTTCCCGCGTCCAATTCACCCCGGACATGATGCCGGGCGACCTCACCGGCAGTGAAATTCTCGACGAAGATGAACACGGCGGCCGCAGCTTCCGTTTCATTCCCGGCCCGATCTTCACCCAACTGCTGCTGGCCGACGAAATCAACCGCACCACGCCGAAAACTCAATCGGCACTGCTGGAGGCGATGGAGGAACGTCAGGTGTCCGCGGCCGGCAAAACCCGCCCCCTGCCCGAACCGTTTTTCGTTCTGGCCACCCGCAACCCGATTGAGCAGGAAGGAACCTATCAACTGCCGGAAGCCCAGCAGGATCGTTTCATGTTTTCCCTGAACATGGATTATCCCGACGCCGGCACCGAACGCCGGATATTCCTTGAAACCACCCGCGACGAACAACCCGCCCTCGAATGCGTAATCACCGCCGCCGAACTGATCGAATATCAGCAGGCGGTACGGTTGATCGACGTGCCGTCCAGCGTTGCCGACATGGTGCTGGAGCTGGTGCGCTCAACCCGGCCGGGAGCGCCGCGCACACCGGAGATTATAAAGAAATATGTCCGCTGGGGTGCCGGTCCGCGCGCCGGCCAGTTCCTGATTCTTGCGGCCAAGGCCTATGCCGCCCTGGACGGCAGGACCAATATTTCACGCGCCGACGTTCTTCAGGCGGCCCATCCGGTGCTGCGTCACCGTATTTTGCTGAATTTCCGGGCGCAGGCCGACCAAGTCACCTCCGACGACATAATCACGGAACTGCTGAAATGATCGCGACACCGCCGGTTTTACCGCTGTCGCTGGTTGAGCTTGCCGGAATCGATGGACTGGAACTGCGGTCATCGGTGCTTGCCGACGGTTTTTTAGCCGGTCTGCACCGGAGCGAAAAACCCGGCTCATCGCCCGATTTCCGGGAATTCCGGCCGTTTACCGCCGGCGACGCCACCCGCGGTATCGACTGGCGCGCCAGCGCCAGATGCGATCGCCTGCTGGTGCGGCTGCGCGAAAACGAAACCAACCTCAAAGCCAGAATATTTCTGGACAGCAGCCGCTCCATGGCCTTCAAGAGCGATTCGGCGCTGTTCAGCAAATGGGACTACGCCAGACTTTTGACCGCCGCCATCGGCACGGTGCTTCAGAAACAGCAGGATTCTCCCGGGCTGGACATCATCGGCGCACGACTCGACGCGCAGTTTCCGTCATCCAGCCGCCGCACCGCACTCAACCGGATGATCGCCGGGCTGGAACGCGCCGCGATCGGCGACGTCAGCGCCCTGCCCCAATATCTGACCGAATTTGCCATGCGCGGCGAACTGCGGCACGGCATTGCCGTGGTTATTTCAGACTTTTACGCTTCACCGGAAAAACTCGGCGAAGCTGCCGCGCTGCTGGCGGCGGCCGACAACGACGTTATTTTTCTTCAGGTTCTCGACCGCGCTGAAACCGAAATCGAATACACCCGCCAGACACTGCTCAGCGAACTGGAGGGAAACAAACGTCTTAATGTCAATCCGGATCTCGATCGCGCCGGATTCCAACGCATCGTCGGCGATCATCTTCACGCACTGGACAATCAGTTGACCAGATGCGGCGGTCAATGGGCGCTGTGCCGCACCGACGAGCCGCCGATGCGTTCGCTTGAACTTGTATTCTCCGTCCGGCAGGCCAGATTGAGCGGCCATGGAGGCCGGAGGTGAATTACCAACTGCTTGCACCGGCTTTTCTGTGTTTTTCGGCGGCGGCCGTTGTGCCGCTGATACTGCATCTGCTCCGCCATCGGGAACACACGCCGCGCCCGTTTCCGTCGTTCGCCTTTCTAACCCGGGTTCAACGCATAAGCGACGCCAACAACCGCTGGCGTAAACGACTGGTGCTGTTTTTCCGCTGTCTCGGGCTGGCACTGCTGGCGCTGGCATTCTGCCGCCCGCACCAGGCAACCCATATTCAGGCGCCGCCGATGGCAACGATAATTTTATGGGATGATTCGGCGTCGGTTTCCGCGGTAAAAGAACAGCTGCGCAGAAAACTGGCAAAAGAAATGAAGAACTGTGCGCCGGATGCTCCGGTTCAGATCGGGCTGGTTCGAGCCAACCGCCGCATACAGTGGAGCGGCGGATTTTCCGGAGACCGTAAAAGCCTGCTGAAGTGGTTTGACGATAATGCAATATGCCAAAGCGGAAGCGATTTCGGCGGGGTGGGCCGGATATGTTCGGCAAAATTCAATTATCTTCCGGCGCCGCAGCGCCGGGTCGTCGTGTTCTCCGACGGAACCGCGGCGCCGTGGCGCAGCTTCACCCGGGGCGAATTCGCCAACGCCACGGTCTGCCGGCTCGACACGGTTGAACCGCCGACCAACGACATCACGCTAAGGGTAAACGACATAAGCATTGACCGCGGCCGGGAAAACCTCGGCGTCCGCTTGACCGTGAAAGTCATAAACCGCACGAAAAACACGATTGACAATCTTGAACTGACCGCGGTGGACAGCAAAAAAAATGAGGTCGGCAGAACCGTTGTTCCGCTGTCGCCGCAGGAGGAGCGTGAAGTGATTTTTGAATTTTCACTTCCGCCGGGAGACAATGCGGCCGGACAGGTCTCCGCGGCGCATCCGCAAGACGCGCTTCAACTGGACAACACCGCATTTTTCGCCGCCCGCGGCATGCCGACCGACCGCCTGACGGTACTCGCCCCGCCGGAGGGTGAGTTCGACTTTCTTGCGGCGGCACTCGACAGCGGCGACGTCGATTTTTCCCAATGGCGGGTTCCGTCCGGCGCTCAGTCCGGAAAAATACTTTTTTGTCAGGGCGCCCAGCACTTCAACGCAGCCGGAATGGAGAAAATAGACGCATTCCTGAATGCCGGAGGTCAAGTCGCGATACTGCCGTCCGCCGACAACCGCGGTCTATCTTCGTTTTTGAAACGGCACGGCGTGATCTTTGACCGCAGTGCCGCGGACGGCGAGTTTCACCTTGCCCCGCCGGACACCGCGCATCCGGCGCTCAACGCAATGAAAAAATGGGAAAAGTTTTCCGGCTGGTTCCACGTCATTTTTTTCCGCCGCTACACGGCGCAGCTGCCGGACGACGCCGAAATCGTACTCACGTTCGACGACGGCGAAACACTGCTGGCCGGAATTCCGGCGTCGCCTGGAATGATCTGGCTGTTTCTCGGCGAATGGTACAGCGACAATTCAAATTGGCCGAAAAGCGCAACATTTCTCCCATTCTGGCGGATATTCAGCGATTACTGTATTCAGTGCGCCGACACGCCGGCAATGTTCAGCGTCGGCGACGTTTACAACGGCCGGGTGCTGGAGCGCGTCGGGTGTTTTACCGATGAAAACGGCTCGACTTATGCGGTTAATCCGCCGTACGACGAAATTGAATCGATCGGCAAAACCGGCAAGGTTCCAGCTTTAACGCCAGGCAACCAGCCGCTTGAGCCGGACGAAGCCGGAATAACCGCCGACAACGGCGATAAACCTGACGAGCCGACCGCAATACTGCTGCTGCTGACCGTCGCCGCCCTGATGATTGAACTGACAATATCGAATCGGAGCGCGTTGTAAAATGATTTTCACACTGCGAAAATGGACATTCCTCCGCGGAGTCGGGTACGGTCTTACGGCGGCGGGGGCGATACTTCTGCTCGGCCGGACGCTCGCCATGTTTTCCGATACCGCCGCGGGAATCGTTGCCGGAAACCTTGCCGCCGACGCCGTCGCCTTCGGCGCGGTGATCGCGCTGGCCGCCGCCTGCCGGGTTGAACGCACGGCCAGATATATCGACCGCAAATTCAATCTGGCCAACCGGTGGGAAAGCGCATGGGGATTGCGAAAATCCAGTTCGACCATCCGAAACCTTCAAATCCGACAGACAAAAGCGGCTTGGGCCGCAGTTCCCCGGCTTCGCCGAATGAGGCTGCTGCTGCCGTTGCTGTTCGGAGCGGCAACGCTTATCGCATCGGCCATGATTCCGGCCCCCCGACCGTCAAATATCACAGCCGAGCCGCCCACGGTCGCGTCTCAAAATCAGCCGGAATCCGAATCGGAAACCGCCGCCGCGCCGGAGCTGAAAGCCGCGCTTGAACTGGTCTATCCGGAAAATGACGCAAAAATAAAACCGCTTGACCTGCTGGAATGGGAGGGCAAACTTTCCGCAGAAGTGGAGTGGAGCAATATAAGTCTGACAATCTGGCTTAACGACACCGAACTTGCTCCGGTCGAGGTTGCGCCGGACGGCCTCGCCGTCATCGGAGAACTGCTGCCGGATCAACTCGGCGCCGCGCCTTACGACGTGATCACCCTGCGGCTTTCCGGAACCGCCGCCAACACCGCCGCCAGCGCACGCGTCTCCAGCGCACCGCGCTTCATCTCCATCAAACCGCTGCGCGATGAGATCGACATTCTTGAAGCCGGAGGCGGAAGCGACGCTCAAGACGACTTCATTCTCAGCATCAACGCCGCGCTGGCCGCGCAGAAGCAGCTGCTCGGCCTGTTTGTCGAATGGAGCAATCAGTCCGCCGCGGCGCCGGAACAGTCCGGGCAGTGGCGGTCGCTGCTGAAGGAGCTTGCGGCGGAGCAGGAAAAACTGGCCGTTCCACTGGCCGCGATCGCCAACGAAGAACGAGCAATGGAAATGCCCACCATGCCGCTGCCCGTACTGGTTTCACTGGAAAACGCGATCAGCGAAATGAACGCAGCCGCAAAAGCAATGACCGCCATGGACGCCGCCGAACCACCGGAAAGCGTCACCAGACACCAACAACTGGCAATTGCGCATTTGAACGATATTTTACGCAATATCCGCAAAAT
>JAEWSS010000143.1 GCA_023459755.1 Verrucomicrobiota bacterium
GATTGTGGGAGGCGGTGGCGGTTACCATGCAGGGATATTTCTGGAGTCTGGCAATTCCCGGCGGAGCGATCGGCGGTGATTTCGCGCGGGTGGCCATCATTGCGCGCCGGGTGCCGAAGGGCGGAAAAGCCGAGGGCGTGCTCTCAATTCTTATGGATCGGATCGTGGGGATGGTGGCGCTGTTTGTGCTGACCATTCTGCTGGTGGCGGTGTCCATTCCGCAGCTGATGAATATTTCGATTGACGGGGTTGAGCTTTCGGCCGGGGTGAAAATTGTTGGAATAATCGGGCTGGTGGCCTTGTGTTTTGCCGGGATCGCCGCGATGCTGGTGCTGTTTTTTCATGAGTCGCTGCGGCGGTTCACCGTGTGCGACCGGCTTTTTATCTGGGGCGACGGGCGGACGAACGGCATGGTCAGCCGAATGACCGCCGCAATCGATCTTTACGCCAAGGACTGGAAACTGCTGACTTTTTTGACGGTTGTCAGTATTTTCTTTATCCACCTGATGACGGTGGTGTCGGTGGCTTTTCTGGTGTGTGGAGTGGGGGACGGACATCTGCCGCTGCTGGCGGTGATTACCGCGGTGACGATCGGCAACATTGTGGGGTTGCTTCCGCTGACGGTGTCCGGGCTTGGTTTGCGCGACGCGGCGATTCTGGTGCTGCTGAAAGCCGGAAATATGAGCGGCGAAACCGCCGCCACCGTGCCGATTATGTACTCCTGTCTGATTCTCGCGTTCAACATTTTTGCCGCGGTTTTCTTTGTGTTTGACGGCGGCGGGAAAAAGGAGCGCAACTGATGTCTGAACAGCAGGAACTTACTTTGAACCGCGGCGGGAACGGCTTCAGCCGCAGTTTGGGCAGTGGAAGTTTTCTGGTGCTGGCCGAGCATGAGCCGCCCGGGGCGATGATTTCTCCGGACATGGCGGGGGAAAAACTCGCGGCGCTGGATGCGGCGGCGGCCGCGGCATCCGTTGAACTGCCGATGGCGCTGGCGGTGACCGACCGTTACAGTTTCAAGGCCTCCCACCGCGCCTGCGAATATGCCGGAGCACTGCCGGAAGAGCGGCGGAACGAGCACATTTTTTATCTCAGCGGCCGCGGGATGGACTTTCGTGAAATGCGCGATCTGCTGAGTGTCTGCCGCAACAACAATCTGCGCAACGTTGTTCCGGTTTCCGGTGATTTTGTCGCCGGGGCGCGGTGCATCGAAGACGTCCGGGTGCTGGACTTCATGCGGCGGGAATACGCCGGGGAATTCAATCCGGGGTGCGTGGTCAATCCGTTTGAATATCGTGCCGACTCACAGTTTTCCCAGCTTTTCAAGCTGATAAAGAAATTCAACCGCGGCGCGCAGTTCGCGGTGGCGCAGGCCGGATGGGACATGCGTAAACTTCAGGCGCTGAAATGGTATTTGAGTTTTCGCGGCATGGAATATCCGCTGATCGCCAGGCTGATACTGCTGACGCCGGAAAAGTTGGAAAAGATACAGTCCGGCGGTTGTCCGGGAATCGCGGTGTCGCCGGACTTCGCCGCCATACTCAAGCGTGAATTGAGTTTTTCCGCCAAGCAGTTCGAGGCGGCGCAGTGGCGTCGGCTGGAGCTTCAGGCGGCGGGTTGCAAACTTCTGGGGTTCAGCGCGGTGCAGATCGAGGGGATCGACACGCCCGACCGTATGCGGCTGGCGGCGATGCGTTTGCGGTCGGCATTGCGTGAATTTTCCACCTTTGAGCAGTGGGTTGAGGAGTACAACAGTTATCAGGCGCGGGCGGAAATGGCGCCGCGGCCGGACAGTTTCATGCTGTTTGATAATTTGCTCAGTCACCGGCATTACGATCCGAACTGCGGTTTCTGCCGCGACGCTTCGACGCTATCTTCTCCCGGTGCCGGCGACCGGCTGCTCTATCGGCTGTGTTCGGCGCTGTTTGGCGGTGAACGCGGCGCCCGCGCCACCGGACGTGGACTGCTTAAGCTGATTTTTGCCGGTTGTGTGAATTGCGGCCGGTGTCGGTTGGCTGAAACGGAGTTTGTCTGTGTGGGGCGTTGTCCGAAACAGCTGAGCAACGGCGCCTGCGGCGGGGTCGGGCCGGACGGAAGCTGCGAGGCCGACCGGTCGCGCCGCTGCGTTTTCCTGAAACAGACGCATATCGCCGAATGGCTTGGCGAACCGGACGTGCTCGAAGAGCGTTATATTCCGGCCGCCGATGAAGAATGACTTAAAAAAGGAGTTATAAAAATATGGCAAAAGGCACTTTGATTCAGAAAATCATCGACCGTCACATGGTCGGCGGCTCGAAAACCCCCGGAGAGAATGTCGAGATCAGGATCGACCAGACCCTGACCCAGGACGCCACCGGAACCATGGCTTATCTTGAACTTGAGGCGATGCGGCAGGCGCGTGTGGCCACCGAACTTTCGCTTTCCTATGTCGATCACAACATGCTGCAGAACGGGCCTGAAAACCGCAACGACCATCTTTATCTGCAGTCGGTGGCCGCGGCAAAAGGCGTGACGTTTTCGCCGCCGGGCAACGGAATCTGCCATCAGGTGCATCTGGAGCGCTTTGCCCGGCCGGGGAAGACGCTGCTCGGCTCGGATTCGCACACTCCGACCGCGGGCGGCATCGGCATGGTGGCGATCGGCGCCGGCGGGCTGGACGTGGCGCGCGCCATGGCCGGAAAACCGTTCCGCACGCTTTATCCCCGGATCATCGGCGTTGAGTTGACCGGAAAACTGGCGCCGTGGTGCGCCGCGAAGGACGTTATTCTGCATCTGCTCGGCATTTTGACCACCAAGGGCAATGTCGGCTGTGCGGTGGAGTATTTCGGTTCAGGTGTATCCACGCTCTCGGTTCCGCAGCGGGCGACCATCACCAACATGGGGGCCGAACTCGGCGTGACCACCTCGGTGTTTCCGTCCGACGAGACCACGCGGAAATTTCTTGCCGCGCAGAAACGTGAATCCGGCTTTGTCGCTTTGTCCGCCGATCCCGGCGCGGAATACGACCGGGTGATCCGGATCGAACTGGACAAGGTGGTGCCGATGGCGGCCTGCCCGTCCAGCCCGGACAATGTGAAGCCGGTATCCGAACTCGCCGGACTCAAGGTCGGTCAGGTGATTGTCGGTTCCTGCACCAACAGTTCGTTCCGCGACCTGGCGATGATCGCCGCCGTGCTGAAAAACCGTAAAGTTTCCGCCGATATTTCGTTTGCGCTCTCTCCCGGCAGCCGTCAGGTGCTGGAAATGATCGCCCGCAACGGAATGCTGGCCGACATCATCGCCTCCGGCGCCCGGATTCTTGAGACCGGCTGCGCCGCCTGCATCGGACAGGGGCAAAGTCCGGCCAACGGCACGGTGACGGTTCGTACGTTCAACCGCAACTTCGCCGGACGCACCGGAACAAAAGGCGACCAGTCATATCTGGTCAGTCCGGAAACCGCGGTGGCGATTGCTTTGACCGGCGAATTCCGCGACCCGCGCACTTTGGGCATCGAATATCCCGAAATCGCCGAGGCTGACGAATTTCTCATTAATGACAACATGTTCATCGCGCCGCCGGCGGACGGTTCCAAGGTTACGATCGTGCGCAAGGAAACGATCGGCAACCCGCCGCTGAATTGTCCGCTTCCGGACACCATTGACGGCCGCGTGGTGCTGAAGGTCGGCGACAAAATCACCACCGACCACATCAGTCCGGCCGGTGTGCACCTCAAACTGCGCAGCAATATTCCGGCTTATGCCAAGGTGGCGTTCGAGTGTTTCACCGAGGCCGGAAAGCCGAGCTTCGCCGAGCGCGCCGCCGCGGTGCGCGACGCCGGACAGCACGGCGTAATCGTGGCGCGGGAGAGCTACGGTCAGGGGTCGAGCCGCGAACACGCCGCGATCTGCCCGATGTATCTTGGCGTCAAGGCGGTGATCGCCGTAAGCATTGAACGCATTCACCGCGCCAATCTGGTGAACTTCGGCATTGTGCCGCTGACCTTTAAGAACACTGCCGATTATGACGCGATCAGCGAGGGCGACAAAATCGAAATTGCCGGTATCCGCGAGCAGTTGACCGCCGGAACCGGAACGGTTGTCGCCGTCTGCAACGGCCGGGAATTTGAACTTGCGGGGCCGACATCGCCTGAGGATATCGCGTCCATTCTCGCCGGCGGCGTGCTGAATCAATGACCAAATTGATCGAGTTACTGCCGGAAGCGTGGCGCAAACTGTTGCCGGAGGCGCGGATCGCACCGCTGCTGGCGGGAATCGACGCCGCGCTGGCGGCGGAGTCCGGTGCGGTATATCCGCCGTCCGAACTCCGGTTTGAGGCGCTGCGTCTGGTGCCGCCCTCCGCGGTGCGGGTGGTGGTGCTGGGGCAGGACCCGTATCACGAAAAGGGGCAGGCGCACGGACTGGCGTTTTCGGTGCCGGACGGAACGGCGTTCCCTCCGTCGCTGAAAAATATTTTTCGGGAATTGACCGATGACGTCGGTTGTCCGGCGCCGTCGTCCGGGTGTCTGCGTCATTGGGCGGAGCAGGGGGTGCTGCTGCTGAACACCGTGCTCAGCGTGCGCGAACACGCGGCAAATTCGCATCGTGCGTTCGGCTGGCTGGAGTTTACCGATTTGTGTGTGCGGGCGGCCGCCGGGATGCCGCAGCCGAAAGTGTTTATTTTGTGGGGAGCTCCGGCGCAGAAGAAACGCGGACTGATCGACGAAAGCCGTGATCTGGTGATTGCGTCGGCACATCCGTCGCCGCTGTCCGCCTATCGCGGATTTTTCGGCAGCCGTCCGTTTTCGCGGGCAAATGCATTTTTCGCCGGCCGCGGACTGGCCGGGATCGACTGGAAACTTGAAAGCGGGGATTTGATGCTATGAAAAATTATTCCGAACTGGTCGCGCTGCAGGTCATCCATGTGGCCAGAAACCACGGTTATCTTACCGGGCAGTTCAACGCACTGGAGGCGCTGAGCGACACCGAACACGACCTTTTTGTGGCCATACTGCGTCAGCTCAGACTGCATTTGAGCCGGGAAAAACGGCTTGAGTTGACCGGCGAGGAGATTCTTTCGCTGTATACGTTCATTCTGGCCAAAGCAGCCGAGGCGGTTAGCTCCACCTTGGGCGGCAAGCCTTTTGAAATGGAACTGCTGGGAATGCTGGACGGAAAAATTCCATTTTATACCGATCCCAAATTGGAGGAGTTCTGCCATGCCACCAGTTTCCCGGTCGATTTCGCCACCGGGTTCAAAGAGTTTTACCGGCACTACGGCGAGGGGTTGGAAAAGGACGGCGTCGAGCCGGTTCTGGTGCTGGCCGAAGCGCTGAAGTGGACCTGGCGGGTGGCGGTACATGTTTGTTATTCAATGCTGACTGGACAAAAGGCCTGATCGGTATTATATTAATTAATCGGGAAGGAGGCGACAATGATGACATTGACGCATTACGGATTTCGGGAGTGGGGAACTGCGCTGCTGATGGCGCTGTTGATTTTCGTGGTCGGCTGGTTCGTGGGCGGCGCGGTCAGAGTTGCGGTGTGCGTGCTGGCGGTGGTGTTGTGGGTGGCGGTTGCGCTGTTTTTCCGCAATCCGAAACGGACGGCGCCGGACGACGATTCATTGCTGGTGTCTCCGGCGGACGGATTGGTCCGCGATATCGAAGAGGTCGATTTTTCAATGGCGCCGTTTTCCGGCCGGGCGCTGCGGATCGGGATATTCCTTTCAGTGCTGGACGTGCATGTGAACCGGGCGCCGTTCGCCTGGAAAATCATGGACAAATTTTATAAGGAGGGACGTTTTCTTGATGCCCGCGACCCGAAGTGCGCTTCCGAAAACGAGGCGATGACAATCTCCGGCATTGCCGGCGAAGACGGGTTTGAGTTTCCGATGGCGGTGCGTCAGGTTTCCGGTGCGATTGCGCGGCGGATCGTCTGTCCGCCCGAAGCTGGCGCCGTGTTCAAGCGCGGCGACGTCTACGGTATGATAAAATTCGGGTCGCGGACGGAACTTTATATTCCGGTTGACGCGCGGTTCGAAGTGCTGGTCTCCCCCGGCGACCGGGTGCGCGGCGGCGAGACGGCGGTTGTGAAGGTTAAACGGTGAAAATATGGGCGCAAGAAAAAAACTGGCCGATCTGATTCAGCGTCAGCGCTGGCTGAAAATGGTTCCGAATACGCTGACTTTGTGCAACTCGATCTGCGGATTTATAGCGATTGTCTACATGCTTCAGGTCTATGATGAAACCACGTCGCGGATGCTGGCGGTGTTTGCCACCAGCAGTTGGATCGTGGTTTGTGCGATGATCTTTGATGTGCTGGACGGCTTTGCGGCACGGATATTTCATGCCGCCAGTCTGCACGGAATGCAGATGGACTCATTGTCGGACATGGTGACCTTCGGCGTGGCTCCGGCCACAATCTGCGCCATCATGACCCATGTCCTGCGCGACACAAACGGCGTGCCTAATGTTGTAACTTATTTGTTGTGCGCGATTTATCTCGGGTGTGCGGCGCTGCGGCTCGCCACCTATAATGTCCATGCGCTGAGCGAGCAAAAAGGCTCCGACCGGTTTTCCGGTCTGCCGTCGCCCGGCGCCGCCGCCGGAGTCTGTTCGATGGCGATGCTGCTCAACTGGTTCTCGGTCAATTACGGCGACGGATTCGCGTTTCACCGGCTTGCGGTCTACATCCCGTGGTACGCCGCGGCGCTGGGGCTGCTTATGGTGTCCACGATCAGCTATCCGCATGCCGGGAAGTGGTTTTTCACGGTTCACCGCAGCAAGCGCAGACTGCTGCTGGTGGTGCTGGCGCTGTCGGCGGTGATCGTGTTCCATACTCCGGCGCTGTTTGTGATGGTCAATCTGTACATTTTCATCGGGCCGGTCGCCGCGTTGATCCGACTGATCGGTCGTCGCGGACGGGGTGCTGAATGCGCTGCCTGATCACCGGCGGTGCCGGGTTCATCGGCGGCCATCTGGCCGAAGCACTGTTGAAGCGGCCGGACGTTGAAAGCGTCACGGCGGTGGACGACCTGTCCACCGGAAACCCGCGGAATGTGGCGGCGGTTGCGAACGATCCCCGTTTCTCCCTGAGAATCGGCAGTATTCTCGATCTTCCGGAGCTGGAAGAACTTATCGCTGGCAGTGACGCGGTTGTCCATCTGGCCGCCGCGGTCGGCGTGGAGCTGGTGGTGCACGATCCGATCCGGACGCTGAAAACCAACGTATACGGCACGGGCCGGGTGTTGGAATATGCCGCAAAGCACGGCGTTAGAACCGTTATCGCCTCAACCAGCGAAGTGTACGGCAAAAGCCGGAAGGAAAGTTTTGAGGAGTCGGACGATCTGCTGATCGGCGCGCCGACCCGGTCGCGCTGGAGCTACGCCTGCAGTAAATTGATCGATGAATTTTTTCTGATGGCCTATGTGCGCAACCGGTCTTTTCCCGGCACGGTGGTGCGTTTTTTCAACACGGTCGGGCCGCGGCAGACCGGCGAATACGGAATGGTGATTCCGCGTTTTGTCCAGGCGGCATTGAACGGTGAACCGTTGAAAGTCTACGGCAGCGGCCGCCAGACCAGATGTTTCTGCCATGTGGCGGACACGGTGCGGGCGCTGAACGGCCTGCTGGACTGCCCGGCGTCCTACGGCGAAATATACAACATCGGCTCGCAGAATTCAATTTCAATCGAGGATCTGGCGCGCAGGGTGGCGGCCGAGCTGAACAGCCCGTCCGCAATCGAAACGGTCAGTTACGACAAGGCTTACGCCAAGGGGTTCGAGGACATGCTGAGACGTTCGCCGGACACCTCGAAAATATTCAATCTTCTGGGCTGGCGCGCCGAACTGCCGCTTGAAAAAATCATTCACGACGTGGCGGACGATCTGTCGGCCAGGTGTTGAACGGGCGGCGCATCAGCGATCCGTTGTAGTAGCGGGTGATGCCGGTGACCTCACCGGCGGCGAAATCGGGGAGGGGGAACGGTTCGTCTTCGCTCTTCAGCTCGATTTCCGCCACGATCAGTCCGGCGTTGTCGCCTTCGAACACATCGACCTCCCAGC
>JAEWSS010000144.1 GCA_023459755.1 Verrucomicrobiota bacterium
CCGGAGCAGACGGTCACCCGGGTGTCGTCACTCAAGGACGCCGGAGCCGACAGCTGCTCATTTGTCGGCAACAAAAAATACGAACATCTGCTGGCCGCCACTCCGGCCGGCATCGTGCTGATCTGCCGCGATCTGGCGGATCAGCCGCTTAACGGCCGCACCTTCATCGTCTGCCGGAACTGCGATCTGGCGTTCGGCCGGGTCATCGAATTTTTCGCGCTGCCGCGCCCGAAACGGCCGGCCGGCGTTCATCCGTCGGCGGTGGTGCATCCGAGCGTGAAACTCGGTAAAAACGTCGCCATCGGCCCGTGCGCGGTGCTGGAGGAGGGGGTCGAGATCGGCGACAACACCGAGATCGGCGCCGGATGCTATCTCGGTAACGACGTGAAGGTCGGCGCCGACTGCCGGTTCTGGCCGAATGTCACCGTGAACTACCGCTGTGTCATCGGCAACAAGGTGATATTGAATTCCGGCGTGGTCATCGGCTGCGACGGATTCGGCTTTCTGCCGACGGCGGAGGGCATCGTCAAGGTTTCCCAGACCGGCATTGTCCAGATCGACGACGACGTGGAAATCGGCGCCAACTCCACCGTTGACCGCGCCCGCTTCGGCAAAACCTGGATCAAGAGCAACGTCAAGATCGACAATTTGGTGATGGTGGCCCACAACGTGGTGGTCGGCCAGAGCTGCATTCTGGTCGCCCAGTGCGGCATTGCCGGAAGCGCCGAACTTGAGCAGGGCGTCATCATCGCCGCGCAGGCCGGTGTCAACGGTCATATCACGGTCGGCGCCGGAACCCAGCTGGCCGGAACCAGCAGTCTGGCCAAGAGCTGTCCGCCGAACTCGATCATGCTCGGCACTCCGGCCGAACCCCAGCGTGAATTCATGAGCCGCTACACCGTGCCCAAAAAGGTTGAACGCCTCAAGGAGAAGGTGGCGGATTTGGAAAAGAAAATTGCGGAACTGGAAGCAAAATAATTTCGTCCGGTTCGCCGCCGCCGCACTGACGATTCTGGCGTTGACCGCCGCGGCGGACGAGCCTGCGGAAAAACTTGACTCCCTGCGCACCGCCGCCGAACAGGGCGACGCCGCCAGTCAGCTGGCGCTCGGTATGGAATATTTCAACGGCGTCAACCGGACGGCGGCGGTGCTGTGGTTCCGCCGCGCCGCGGCGCAGGGCAGTCCGGAGGCATGGTACAATCTCGGCATGGCGCTGAAGCTTGGCGACGGCGCCGAAAAAAGCGATTATGAGGCGTTTCAGTCCTTTGAAAAGGCCGCCTCCGGTGGGGTTGACGCGGCAAAAATGGAACTCGCCCGCTATCTTGCCGCCGGCGTTGAGGCGGAAACCAAACGCGACGACCCGACCCCGAGTATCGTACCCGACATTCCCGCCGCCATTGCTTTATACCGTGAACTCGCCGTCAAAAACAACCCGGCCGCCTGCCGTGAACTCGCGGAAATCCTGCTGATCCGCGCCGCTTCCGGCGGAGAAAATCCGGCGGACGACCGTGCCGAAGCGGTGAAACTGCTTGAGCGCGCCACTGCCCGGGGCGACGCTTCCGCCATGCGGATGCTCGGCAACTGCTATCGCTCCGGCGTCGGGGTCGCAATCGATTTTGAACGGATGAACCGGCTGTTTGAGGCGGCAACGGAAAAAGGCGACGCCGAGGCCGCGGCACTGCTGGGCTTCAGCCGGGAATTCGGTCTCGGTGCACGTCCGGACCGCCCCGAAGCCATCCGGCTTTACAAATTCGCCGCCGAACGCGGTTCCATGCTGGGGCTGGCCAAAGTCGGCGACGCTTTGCTGGTCGGAGACGTACTTTCGCCCGACGTGGCCAAGGGCGTCGCTTTTCTGCGCGAGGCCGCCGATAAAGGCAACTCGTACGCTTTGTATAAGCTCGGCCGCTGTTACGCCGACGGCATCGGCGTGGAGTTGAATCCGGTGCGCGCCGCGTTCTATTATTCGCAGGCCGCCGAACTTGGCGACGCCAATGGTCAGTTTGAACTCGGAATGGCGTTTTTGAAGGGCAACGGCGTGGCGTCCAACGCAAAAAGCGCCTTCAAGTGGCTGTCCGCCGCCGCCGATAAAAATGATCCGCGCGCCCTGCGCGAACTGGCCCGCTGCTACTATTCCGGCGTCGGCACCGAAAAAGACCCGGAAAAAGGTCTGTATTGCCTTCAACTGGCGGCGCAGGCCGGCGACGAACAGTCGCAATATCTGCTGCAGTTGCAGAGTCGTTCGCTTGAAGAGCAAATGCGTATGGAGTGACGATTTTTTCCGCCGTTGCCCTTTTGAGCCGCAGCCTTCGCCTCCGCCGTTTTTGGCCGCTGTTTCTTCAGAATAAAAAAATTGCGGCGCCGACCGTTCCGCCGCTGCCGCAAACTGTTTTTACTTGAAAAAATGAATGGTTACTCCAGATGCTTCTGTGAAGCCGCCACCTCTTTTGCTTCGATATCCACCACATCGTCGGCGGCCTCCGGGTCATCCTCGCGCGGCGGCGGCGGCGTCCCCGGCCCCTGACTTCCGCCGAACGTCACCGAGCGGCCGCTCATAAGCCGGATCAACAGCAGAAACGGCAGCAGAATAATGGTTAACATCAGCAGCAGACATCCGCCGCCGCAGCCTGAACGATTGTAATAG
>JAEWSS010000145.1 GCA_023459755.1 Verrucomicrobiota bacterium
TGATGAAGGCGTGGCCGACGCGCGACATGATGGCTTTGCCGCCGTTTTCCTCAATACATTCGCGCACCGCCCAGCTGCTGCGCAGATCGTAAAGAATGGTGGCCGGGCCGTCGGCCAGAATGTCCTGCGCGATCAAGGCGGTGAAAAGATCCATCGGAATGATGGCGCCGGTGTTGTCGATATAGCCGCAGCGGTCGGCGTCGCCGTCGAACGCGGCGCCGAAGTCGGCTCCGACTTCAACGACTTTGGCGCGCACCGCGTTCAGTGTGTCGGCGATCAGCGGATTGGCCTCGTGGTTCGGGAACGTGCCGTCCAGCGTGTCGTAGAGGGGAACGATGTCGAACAGATCCTTGATGCCGTCGATCTCGTAAAGTCCCATTGCGTTGGCGTAGTCCACCACCACCTTGAAGCGGCGGGTGAATTTGACGTGACCGCGCAGAAAATCGGCGTAAATTTTGCGAATGTCGAATTTTGAGATCGAGCCGGTCCGGTCGGATTTTGACCATGACTTTTCCGCCACGATTTTTTCAATGTCCTTGATTCCGGTGGCGCCGCTCAGCGGCACGGCGTTGGCGCGGCAGAGTTTGAAGCCGTTCCATTCGCCGGGGTTGTGGCTGGCGGTTATCATCACGCTGCCGTCGGCGCGGAGAACGCCGTTGGCGTGGTAGCTCATTGGAGTGGAGCACAACCCGAGGTCGATCACGTCGGCTCCCTGTTCGGTCATGCCTTTGGCGAGCGCCTGAAACAGCGGTTCGGAATGGGGGCGCATGTCGCGGCCGACCACGACCTTTTTCGCACCGGTGAACTGAATATAGGCGCGGCCGATCGCCTCGGCGGTGACGGGGGACAGGTCGGTCGGATAAATGCCGCGGATATCGTATGCTTTGAAAATGGACATGGTGAACTCCTTGTTTTTTATTATAATTACTTTTAATATACCGAAAACGTCCGAATAGTCAAATCAGTTCCACGGTGAATCGGGCGATAATTTCATGATGGGCGGCGGCCGGGAATGTCCAGGTCATATGATATTGATCGGGAAGTCCGGGGCAGGGGACGGCGAAGCGGTCGGTGACGGCAACCGGGACGGCCGGAATAATTTTTCCGCGCAAAACAGCTCCGGGTCGGCGAATGACAAAGTCTCCATTTGCGGTAAATTCCGGCGCGGCATAGGAGTGCAGATGCCAGTCAACCGCGGCCGGATGCGGCGCGGCGATCAGGTCGCGCACTTCGATGACGAGTTTTTTGCGGTCAAAATGAAACTTCCGTACATAAGATATGCCGCGGCCGTAGGCGGCGGAGAGATCGGCGGAAAAGCGTTCGCCGTCAAACTCGGTGAACCGGGCGGCGGCGTGCGGATCGCCGGTCGGCTGACCGGCCCCGTCGATGACGGCGCAGTTGGCGGCGCATGTGGTGGCGGTCCACTTCATGTGGTGTTCGGTTCCGAATTGATAGCCGAAATAACCGGACGGACCGAGCATGGTTCTGCCGCGCGCCAGAACCGCAAAGTCGCCCTGATCGGCGTGGCGGTGACTGCCGGAGCCGTAGGCCGAAGCGCGGGCGAGCAGCGCCACGTCGTTTTCCGGGTCGTCCGGCGAACGGCGGACGGAGGCGAATCCGGCGCGGCGCGAACAATAGAAAGGCGAGTTGCCGCGCGGTTCAAGTCCGGCGTCCGGCAGGATCAGGTCGAGCAGGTGAAGTTCAAAATATTCCGCGCTTTGCCGCGCCTTGTGTGAAAAGCGTTTGGCCAAAGGCGAATTGGCGTAGACGCCGAACGGGTCCTGCGCCTGAAAACCCGGCCATTCGGCGGCGGTCGGCCAGTGGCCGTCTCCGAACGGGTGCGACTCCTGACCCGGCGGCGCAAAGTGGACGAAAAACTCCGAAAGATTGCGATAAAACGGCTGGTTGAAGAACGAGTGTCCGCAGACTCTCTTCACTGCAAAGAAAAACGGCAGAAACCATTTTGTGTAGCTTGAAGCGTAGAACGGTCCTTCGGCCCAGCCGCCGTCGGTGTCGCCGTAGAACGGAAAACTGTTTTCATAAAAATTCAGCGCGTAATCAAGCCAGCCGGCGGTTTCGGTTTCATCGTCGATCGCGCCGTGCAGAACCATGGCGATTTCACCGAGATACCCGGGGAGGCGCGACGTATGCGAATTGCCGGGATTTTTGGCAAAATCCTCAACGGCGATCCGGCGGGCGATGTCGCGGCCGTGACGGAGCAGCACGGCGGCGACGGTGCGTTGTTCCGCCGTCGAATAGAGGTCGAACGTCCAGTCGAACAGCGCCGGAAGCGTCCGGCAGACGCTGAGTGCGACCTCGTCGTGCGGCGGCATGACCGAACACTGCCATGAGCACAGCTCCATGACCTGATCGTGAACGCGGTTTCCCGCCTCGCGGTCGCGGTTGAACACATAGAGCAGCGCGCAGGCGACCGCGTCGCGGTCAAGCCGGAAGCGTGAAAGCTCAAAACTTCTGCGATAATCCGGCGCGTCGTCCTCGCGCATCGGCGGCGACTTCAATGCAATTTCGCGGTTGACCGCCAGTTTTTCAAATTCCGTCCGGTGTGACGCCCGCAGTCCGTCGAGG
>JAEWSS010000146.1 GCA_023459755.1 Verrucomicrobiota bacterium
GAACTTACTCCCGAAGATTTTGCCGAAGGCGCAGAAATGTGGGCCGTCTGGCGCAAAAAACATCACGACAATCCCGCCGCCGAACCGGATATGCCGCACTTTATGCGGCGCGGACTACTTTAACTTCAGGTCGTCAAGCGCGTTCCACGGGCTGCCGGCGGCCGGAGTGTCCGATGCGGCATCAGGATCGCAGCCGCAGTCCGTCTTGTTCAAGTCGGCGCCGCAGGACGGGCAAAGTCCTTTGCAGTCCGGAGAACAAAGCAGGTTCATCGGCAGTTCCAGCAGAAGTTCGGAGCGGACGTCCTCGGTCACATCCAATTCTTCGGCGGTTCCGAGTTCGTCGTAAAAGAGCGCAAGGTTCCGGGTGGCGATCTCGCGGGTCACCGGAGCCAGACAGCGTCCGCATTCGCCGGAAATCCGGCATTTCAGACTTCCGGTGACGGTGACGTTGCCGGTTACCATGACGGCTTCGAGGTGGTAGGTTATGTCCGAATCGACCTTGAGCATCGGGTCGTCAAGTTCCAGAAACTCCGGTGGAAGCACGCCGTCAAGCGTCACCGGTTCTTTTTCCAGGAGGGCGAGGGAGAATTTCAGGGTAAAATTGTCTTTTTTCATTTTGCCAGTTTCCTTCTGATTGCGATTGCCACTTCGTCCGGCACATACTGTCCGAAATTTCCGCCGAGCATTGCGACCTCTTTGACCATGCGTGAACTGACATAGGAGTTGTGTTCGTTCGGCATCATGAAGATGGTTTCGCAGTCGGTATTCAGCGAGCGGTTCATCAACGCCATTTGAAGTTCGTATTCAAAGTCGGAGAAGGCGCGAAGCCCCCGCAGCACGGCGTCGGCCTGATAGAAGACCACCGCCTCCACCAGCAGCCCGGTGAACGACACAACTTCAACCTCCTTTGAACAGCATTTTTTGATCAGTTCAACGCGCTCTTCAATGGAAAACAACGGCTGTTTGTCGGAATTGATCGCCACCGCAACGATAACCTTATCGAACAATCGGACGGCTCGGCGGATCAGATCCAGATGACCATTGGTCAGCGGATCGAAACTGCCGGGGTATAAAACGGTCTTCATTTATATTCTCCTTAGCAAAATTCGGCAAAAAAACGTTGCCGGATTTGATTTTTTCGCAATTTAATATAACTTCATTTACTGTTATTGCAATTTTTAGCGGGATGTTTGCTTGAGAATGACTTTTAAAAATAAAATTTCCGGTTCGGCCTGTATCGCAATCGGCGTATTTGACGGAGTTCATGTCGGACATCGCCGGATTGTGGCGGAGCTTCGCGCCATGGCCGACCGGATGAACTGTCATGCGGTGGCGGTCAGTTTTATGCCGCATCCGCGGATGGTGGTGGCTCCGGAGTCGGCGCCGCGGCTGCTGGTGTCGCCGGAACGCCGGGTGGAGCTGCTGATGGAGGCCGGCGCGGATGACGCGGTATTACTGCCGTTTACACTGGAATTGTCCCGATTGTCACCTTCGGAATTTCTGGACAGTATTTTTAATGCCGACGATTTTGCATTACGCGGCATTGTGGTCGGCTCGGCCTGGCGGTTCGGCCATCGGGCGGCCGGAGGCTGCGCGGAGCTTGCAGGGTTCTGCTCCGCACATGGAGTGGATTTTTGTCCGGTGGCCGAGGTGGTGACGGACGGCGCGGTGGTTTCCAGCAGCCGCATTCGCACACTGGTCGCCACCGGAAGACTGGCTGACGCGGACCGGTTGCTCGGCCGACCGGCGGAATTGTCCGGATATGTTGCCGGCGGACTGAAGTTGGCCGGCAGTCGGCTGGCTCATCCGACTGCCAATGTGATGGTTGAATACGGCATTCTGCCGCCGGACGGAGTTTATGCCGCCGCATTGCGTGCGGAGGACGGAGCATGGCGGCCGGCGGCGTTGAATATCGGCACTACGCCGACGGTGCGTGAATACGGCGGCGACGGCAGTCGGCGCGTTGAAGCGCACGTTTTGGATTATTCCGGTGACCTTTACGGCAAAAAAGTCACGATCAAATTGATAAAATTCATGCGCGAAGAACGTTGCTTCGGTTCGTTGGACGAGCTGAAAAAACAGATCGAAGTTGACGTAACGCAAATAAAAGCGGTTGTATCAGGAGAAAAATGAGCAGAGAGTTTTTTACGGTCTCGGAGCTGGGTGAACAAATCGGCGCACCCAGAACTACGATCAATGACTATTTAAGCCGTTATTCGGAATACATAGAGTCGGAAATTCGCGGCAAGCGCCGGGTATATTCCGAGCGTGCGGTTGAAGTCCTGAAGGAAATATACCGGCTGCGCGGCGACGGAAAAAGTTTTTCGGACATCGGTCCGATTCTGGCCGGTAAATATCCGATTCAGGCGGAAGTGCATGAAAACGAACCCTTCAAGGAGGACGATATGGACGTTGACGACAAGGAGCGCAGTCAAGCAGTGGTGAGCGTGGACGAAATACACGCCATCGGACAATATCTGGCCAAGAGCGAGGAACAGCGGCAGCGCGATATGGGCCGGGTTTCCAGACGGTTGCTGTGGCCGCTGGGAATACTGATCGTGGTTGTGCTCGGAATGGGCGTCGGAACGGCGCTGGTCGGGGCTAAACTGCTGAAGAATATGAAAAATGACGCGCTGAAGGCGGCGGAGACCTCCGCGGCGGCCAGCGCCGAACTCTCAACCCGGATGGCCGGAGTTGAGCAGCGGCTTCAGACCGAGGTGCGCGGCGTTTCCGGAAAGTTGTCTGAAGATCAGAAGCGCAGTCTCGACGCGATGGTCTTCAAACTTGACGAGCGCAATCAGGCGCTTCAGAAGGAACTGACCGCCCTGCGCGGCGAAATGCTTGAACAGCGCAAGGCCGACGCCGCAAAATTCAAGGAACTTCATGAAACGATGGCCGGAAAAATGGCCGGTGAAATCGAACTGCTGAAGAAAAATCATGCGGCTGAAATCGAAAAGACCGCGGCGTCGGCGGCAAAGGCCAAGGCTGATTTGGCGGCGGCCAACGCCGAGATAGCGTCGCGTCGCGCCGGATACGACAAGGCGGCGAAAGAGGTGGAGCGGTTGACGACGGAAAATTCGTCGCTGCAGGATCGGATCGGTCAGCTGGAGTTGGAGTTGGCGATGGCAAAACAGGCGGTGGAAGCCGCTCAAGCGGCAGTGGCTCCGGCGGTTGCGGAAACGCCGTCGGCCACCGCCGATGTAATTGCCGAAGCGGAAGCGGTGATAGCGGAAACCACGGTTGCGGAAGCCGGAAAATAAGTTAAAAGTTATCGTGAAAATTGCGCCGCATCGTCAAAATATATTGACGGTGCGGCATTTTTTATTGTTTGAGGATGGTTGCGTCGTTTTGCGCCGGGGAGGGGGATGCGGCGTCGGCTGCTGCGGCTGCGCGGCGGAAACGGTGGAGTTCAGTTAACGTTGGAATTATTAGAGCAAGAGACAACGCGAGTGTTCCCAATATAACGGCGCATAGACACCCGTTGCCAACATGGTCGGGCGGAGTTTCTCCTCGTTTGAGCAGCAGCAGGGCGGAGCGCTGGAATCGATACAGCAAAATAAATAACAATACGGCGGCGACAGGCAGTAAGATCAGGCCTGATTGCGGAATCTATATATATATGCGACATAACTTGTTATATGCAGAATTGCGAGCGGCATACAGCGCTGGACGCCGCCTTGAGTCCGGCGATCGAAAAAAGAAGACAGTTTTAAAAGCAGTATGCCGTACCAAATCAGGTTCAGCAATGGGATCAGAAGCAGAAGCACCGCGGCGGTTGAGCCTATCCAGCCGTCTTTGGCCGGAATAAAAGACCAGTAATTGTAAAGCAAAGATAAAAGCAGGACAAAAGAGAGTAAAGTCGCGAACATGCCGAGTTGTAAAATCATAAGGTTGCGATGGGTGATGAAAACTGCAATCAGCAGGCAGTCGCCGG
>JAEWSS010000147.1 GCA_023459755.1 Verrucomicrobiota bacterium
GGCCAAACGACGGCTGAAGACCAGATTGGAGAAAAATTATGAATGATGAAAATTTCGAGCGGCGGCTGGACGGCTTCGCCGAACAAAGCGACCATGAGTTCCGGTCGGCGAAGTTTTGTCGCAGCGAAGCATTTCAACAGCGGTTGAACCTTGCAATCGACCTCAATACCTGCCGCGCCGCCCGGCTCCGCCGCCGCCTGCTTTACGCCGTCGCCGCGCTTTTCGCGGTCGTCTGCGGAGCGGCCGTGACGACTGCAACGTCAACCGCCACCGGATCAATGGCGGCAACCCGTCCGGGGGGGCCGACGCAAACTCTTTATGACGAAGCCGCCGCGGTTTTCGGCGGCAGCGTTGGTATTGTGGTGGCGGACGGCGAAGTTTCGACCTACCCGAATCGACTCGCCGCCGAACGGCTCGGAGCCATCACACTTGTGTTGACAATTCCCGGAACCGCCGTTGCGCCGGTCACTATTATATTTTCCGGGTTTGACGGCAAACCGGTTCCGGTGGCAGCGAACGGATTTTCCGGCACGGTCACGCCGTTCGACTGCAACGGCGAACTTCTGCTGCAACTTGAACTTAAGTCGCCGTGCCGCACAATCTCCGGCATCGCCATGCCGTCCGAAAACAACCGCACATTCAATGCCGACAACTTGATATAACCACAAAATGCGAGGATGAATATGATAAAAAAACTGTTGACTGCACTGCTGTCCGCCGGTCTTTTTCTGCTTAGCGGAGCCGAAAAATCCGAGGGTGCGCCGCTAAATGTGCCGACGGCGGCGATTTTCCGCTTTGAAGTTCGCGGCGACGTAAAAAGCGCCGACGGCGAATTTTTCACCGAAATGCTGGGCAGCGAATTGGGCGCGGCCGGAACCGTCCGGCTCGTAAACCGTAATGACCTCGCGCTGCTGCTCGATGAACGCGCTTTGGCCGCCGACGGCGTCACCGGCAGTGACGATCCGGAACGGCTCGGCAAACTTCTCGGCGCAAAATTATTCATCTCCGGCAGCTGTTTTATCCGCGGCGACAAAAAATATGCGATTCTCAAGATCACCGGAACCGCCACCGGCGAAGTTGTCGGCGCCAGTGTCTCCGGAACCGGCGACTGGGACGCGCTGATTCCGGAGGCCGCCGCGAAAATCGCCGACCTGCTGGACAAAAACACCGCCGCACTTCTGCCGCCGCCGCCCGACGTCAACGACGTCATCGCCGCACTGGCGAAAAAAATCGACGGCCGGAACCGCCGCGTCTTTTTGGACATTCCGGAAACCGTCATGCCCGCCGCCCCAGATCCAATGATCATTCCCGACCCGGTGGCACTGACCGAATTGCGCAAAATTCTGCTCGCATTGAACTTCACCGTTCTGGACAGCGCCACCGGCGCCGATTACATCATAAAAGGCGAAGCACTGGCGGCGCCGGGCGGACGGTTCCGCAATTATACCGCCGCCGCCGCCAGAGTTGAACTCATCATAACCCGCTCCGCCGACAACCGGATGATCGCTTCCGACAGTGCGGTCGAAACGCTGGCCGGCGGCAGTTATGAAATCACCGCAAAAAGCGCCATCGCCGGAGCCGCCCGCGCCATTGCCGTAAAGATTCTGCCGAAACTCGCAGAGGAAAATCTTCGATGAAAAAAAATCTTACCGCCATACTGCTGACGGTCATTATCGCAGCGCTGATTTTCTGCATTGTCTACCCGCTGCTGACGCAAAATCCGCGCCGGAAGAACGACAAAAAAGCGGTGGCCGATAACGCCGCAGCCATCGACAATTCTCCGGCTCCGGTGCTGGTGCTGGAACCGGTGATCGACCGTATCGGCAATTATATCAGCCACCGTTCGCTGGCAATGCAGTATCTGGTCACATCGGAACTGCTGAGAAAATATAAATGTGTGATTGTCAGCCGCAACATCGGTCTCAGTCTGGGTCTGGACCGCGAAATTGCGTTCCGCGACCGTCAGGAAACGCGGCGGCAACCGGCGGAATGGCGCATCGGCGGCTCCCATGTCGCCGGCCGACTGCTGAATCCGGACTGGATGGAGGCCGACACCGAGGTGTTTTGTGAAAACCTCGTCACCGGAGAAATCCAGCACGACACCCTGCGCGACGAGGTGGGTTCGGACAATGAAGCCGCCATGATCGCCCGAAGCGTCGCCATGATGATCGGGCTGAAGCGTCTGCCTAAAACCCGGCCCCCCGCCGCCGCGCCGTCCGGTCAGGTGTGGGCGGTGCTGCCGTTTCTGGTGCTGAACAAACTTGAGAATGTTGACATTCCACAAACATCGGAGTTTTCCGACGAACTGGAAATGGCACTCCGGAACAACGGCGGAATAAAACTGGTGGACCGCACCCATGTGCTTGAACTCTTCCGCGAACGGCAGTTGACCGACCTCGGTCTGGTCGATCCCGGCGACATGGCCGGTCTCGGCCGACTGCTCAAGGCCGACTGCGTGGTCTGGGGCCTGCAAACCGCCGACGGACTGGACGTTTTTCTGATCGGCTCGGAAAGCGGCGCGGTTCACGGCGCGATCCGCCTTCCGTCCGACGCCGACGCCTCGGACATTCCACAACTCATCGATGCGCTTTTCGCAATCGAACAAAAAGATCCGTCACCCGGCAGCGAACGCGACAACGACTTCTATGAACGCGAACGCATGCGCGGCATACTGCTCAAGGCCGAATCAACCGACAAGAATAACTCCGGCGTCACTGCGCAATACATCTCCATCGCCGAGGCCTATTACCTGATGATACGCGACAACGACGACGACGTTTTTGAACTGGCGTACGCATTTTACAACAATGTTCTCATTTCTAACCAGGCCATGTATGCGCCGCTGCGGTCACGCGAACTGCGGATTCCCCATCTCTATCCGCACTGCCGTGAACAGAGTTACCGTCTGCTGACGTTCATGCTCGACAATTTGAAGAATCCGGAACAATAC
>JAEWSS010000148.1 GCA_023459755.1 Verrucomicrobiota bacterium
GTTGAATACCGCGTCAACGCGGCCGGCGGCTACGCTGAGGCAGCCAACGGCCGCCAGAAAAATAAGCACTATTGTTCTTATATAATTCATTCCACAAATATCCTCTTGCATGTAGACAAAAAAAGATAGCACAAAAGAAACATTTTTCCAACAAAGAGTAACCTTTTTGTCGCTTTTTTATTCCCGACAACCCGGAAAACGTAAAAAATATGCAATAATAATATGGAAAATGCTCAGCCGCGCTTTTTTCCGAGCAGCGCCATAACCATTTTCAGGTCATTCCAGGCCAGTCGCTTATCGCCTTCGGTGCGCAGAAGGTAGGCCGGATGAAAAGTGGGCATAACCGGAATTCCGCGATAGTCGAACCATTGTCCGCGATGCATTTTGATGCCTGAAATTCCGAGCATATAACGCAGCGGCGTTGCGCCGAGCAGCACGATAACCTTGGGGGAAATCAGTTCAATCTGCCGATTCAAATAGCCTGAGCAGGCCACGGCCTCCAGCGGTTCCGGTATCCGGTTCCCCGGCGGCCGGCATTTTACAATGTTGGCGATATATACCTCATCGCGGCGATACTGCATAGCCGCAATCATGCGGTCGAGCAACTGACCGGCCGGACCGACAAACGGCCGTCCCTGCGCGTCCTCCTCCGCTCCCGGCCCCTCCCCGATGAACATCAGTTCGGCGTTGCGGCATCCTTCTCCGAACACCACCTGACGGCATCCGGCCCGCAGTCCGCAGCGCGAACATCCAGCCGCCTCGCCTTCAAGCTGCCGCCAAGCCTCGTCCGGCGTCAAATTTTCCGCAGTGCCGACCGCGGCTGAGGTTGTCTTTTTCACGTCCGAGGCGGGCAATGCCGGCGGCACCGGTTCACTACTGATATTTTTTGCGGCAGTCATGCCGACTGCCGGCGACATTGCGTTTGACTTCGCCGCCACCGGACGCGTTCCGGGCCGCCATGTGGAAAATTCCGCCCATACAGCGGCGGACGGCGCGGTTGCTCCGCCGTCTAATTTCACCGCTTTTATCAATTCAGAGTAAAAATCGCCGTCTTCGTGCATGTTTATTCAGTTTCCGACTTTAAAAATTCATACTTGGTAATATATTAACTTTCACGATATATTCAACTAAACCTGGAGATTTATTGTGAAAAGTTTAATGGCAGCGACGGTCTTGTTCGCTTTTCAGGCTACGGCGTTGTTCGCCGCACCGGAAGCGGAAGTTGAAGTGAAGGAAGGTGCAACCACGATTGATGTGATTCCGCTGGCGGCTGCGTCAAAATCGGCCGGGCAGTCCATCGCCGGGTGGATCGGCGAAAATTCGGTCAATCTGATGTGGCTTGGCATCGGCGCGGCAATCAGTTTTGCGCTTGCCGTCGTCATTTTTATCATTGTCAGGTGGATGCTCTCCGGCGTTGCGAAAAAAAGAGACAGCGAAGCCGGCAGACTGTTGGCGGAAAAACTTCCGCTGCCGGTCGGCGTGGGCTTTTTCATTCTCGGTCTGCTCGGAGCGGCGGCAAGAGTGCTGGCCGCGCTGGGGCCGGAACCACGCACAATTCTGCTTCGCGGAATCTGGGCATTGTTTGCCTTCACCGTGCTGTGGGGATTGTTCGCCTGCATCGCGGTGCTGGACGGCGTACTGCGTAAACGGGTGATCGACGGAAAAACCAATCTGAATCTCCTGCTTATCGACCTGATCCGCAAAACGCTGAAAGTTCTGCTTCTGGTAATCGCGCTGCTTTTTATATTCCAAAATATTCTGGGGTTGAACGTCACCACACTGCTGGCCGGCGCCGGAGTGGTCGGCCTGGCCGTCGCCTTTGCCGCCCAGAACACGGTGGCGAATTTCATCAGCTCGATCATGGTGATTATGGACAAACCGTTCGCGGTCGGCGACCGGGTGAAAATCAACGGCGTCGACGGCTGTGTGGAAGAGGTCGGTCTGCGTTCCACCCGCATCCGCGCGCTGGACGGCAACCAGATCGCTTTGCCGAATTCAATGGTTGCCGACAATGCGATTGAAAACATCTCGCGTCGTCCGACTTTGAAGTACGCGTTCGATCTTACGCTCACCTATTCGACCAGTCCGGATAAAGTCCGCGAGGCCATCAAATTGCTGCACGAAATCCTCGACAAACGTCCTGAATTTGACATGGCCGCACAGCCGCCGTTGATATTTTTCGGCGAATTCCGCGACTGGGCGCTGGCGGTAAATGTCGTCTGCTGGTTCAACTGCGACTGGGGAACCTTCCTGCAGGCACGCAATGACGTCAACTTTGAAATTCTCGAAAAATTCAGCAAGGCCGGTATCGACTTTGCTTTCCCGACCTCCACCACTTATTTGGCCGGCTGTCCGGCCGAACCGGTGGCGGTGAAAACCGAACAACCTTCCAAATAATTCAAGGAGTCAATAGAAATGAAGGTAATCGTCGCATACTCCGGCGGTCTCGACACGTCGGTAATCGTGAAGTGGGTCAAGGACACATACAACGCCGAAGTGGTCGGATTCTGCGCCGACGTCGGCCAGGAAGAGGAACTCTCCGGCGTCGAGGAAAAAGCCATCCGCACCGGCGCCACCAAGTGCTATGTGGAAGACCTTACCGAGGAATTCGCCCGCGACTTCATCTTCCCGATGATGCAGGCCAACGCCATTTATGAAAACAACTATTTGCTCGGTACCAGCATCGCCCGTCCGCTGATCGGCAAACGGTTGATTGAGATCGCCCGTCAGGAGGGCGCCGACGCGATCTGTCACGGCGCCACCGGCAAGGGCAACGATCAGGTTCGCTTTGAGCTGACCGCCTATGCGCTTCAGCCCGACATCAAAATCATCGCCCCCTGGCGCGAGTGGAATTTTACCGGTCGTATGGACCTGGTGGAATATGCCAAAAAGAACGGCATTCCGGTCAGCACCACCGCCAAGAAGCCGTACAGCATGGACCGCAATCTGCTGCACATCAGTTTTGAAGGCGGCGTGCTTGAGGACCCGTGGAACGAGTTTCCGGAAGAAATCGCCGTCATGACCAAGCCGTTGAGCCAGGCCGCGAACGAGCCGGAAGACGTCATCATTGCGTTTGAGCAGGGCATTCCGGTGGCGGTCAACGGCGAAAAGCTGTCGCCTGCCAATCTGATGCGCAAACTGAACGCCATCGGCAAGAATCACGCGGTCGGCCGGGTTGACATTGTGGAAAACCGCTACGTCGGCATGAAGTCGCGCGGCGTGTACGAAACTCCCGGCGGAACCATTCTCAACCTTGCCCATCGCGGACTTGAGGAGATCACCATGGACCGCGAGGTCATGCACCTGCGCGACAGCCTGATCCCGAAATATGCCGACATGGTGTACAACGGGTTCTGGTATGCGCCGGAACGCGAAATGCTTCAGGCTGCGATCACGCAGAGCCAGAAGTATGTGACCGGCGAAGTCCGGGTCAAGCTGTTCAAGGGGGCCTGCCATGTTACCGGACGTCGTTCGCCGTACAGTCTGTATGACGAAGCGGTGGCCAGTTTCGAAGGCGCCGACGCCTACAATCAGAAGGACGCGGAAGGTTTTATCCGGCTTAACGCGCTCCGTCTGCGCGTCCGCGCCCGCAGCAAGCAGAACGAGTACTGAGCTTAGCGCTTCGGTATTTGAGCCGTCTCTGCATCCCGAACCGGAAATAATTCCGGTCCGGGATTTTTTTATATATTTTTTGATTTTTTATAAATAAGACTTGCAATCTTTTATTTTTAGCAATATTAATAATTAACAATTAATTTAATATATCAACAAAGTGGGTAATGAAAGATGACTGGAAGATGTGAAGATTGCAATAATCTGTATGGTGACAAATGTATGGTTTATGACATGCGCCGGGATATTGACGACCTCAAGAAGTCAAAATTCTGGAAAGCGATTCTAATTGCAACTTTTCTGGTCTTTTTTTCGCTGTGCGTTATCTTTGTGATATTATATCGAAATTTATTGACGCAGCCAGTTATACTAAAAAGCATGCCGGCGGGAGAATTGCGTAATCTGACCGAATTGTTTGACAATCAATTGGCCAATATTCTTACCATTATTGGTGTTTTGATGACAATTTTCGGCTTTGTATTGCCGATGTTGAATATATTTCTTCAACGTCAGACGCTGAAGGAGGAACGCGAATCGATTCAGCGCGAAATCGATATAAGTTTGTCCATAATCCGGGATCAGGAAAAGGACTTTAGAAGAGATTTGACCGTTGCCAAAGAAGAACGCAATAAAAAAATTTCTGAAATTGAGAAAAAAATTGACTCTGGAATGCGTGAAATTACCAAGAAGCAGCAGGACTTCCTCAGTGAATCGTCCGCCATGAAAGTAGAAATGCAAAAGGCTGCCGACGCCCATAAGGAAGTTGAGGAGAGCATCAATCGGCACGAAAAACTTTTGGATTCACAAAACCGTGAAACCATTTACACATACGGTTATTTTATGCAGCAATTGGAAATGGCGGATAGCGACCCCACCGGCTCCCTGATTTACTCGAAAAACGCGCTCGACTATTTTATTCAATATCCTGATTATAAAGATTCTCCAAAGCGCATAATGGTCTGCATGAATGTAATAAAAAGTACTCTTGACTCTCCGCTGCCGGAGATAGAACCGGAATTTTTGGATGAGTTGAACGAAGTTATCGCCAATATAAAGAAAACATTGAAAGACGATATTGAGATGCAGTCTTTGGCAAAAAATATTCTGGCTGGCATAACAAAGGCAAAAAGAACAATCAAAAAACAGCAACAGGAAAAGTCGCAGTTGAACGCCATATCGGAAAAATAAATATCCCGGAACACCGACTGGCATTCCGGGATACCATTCAAAAATCAATCGCTGAAATTTTAACGCCAGACCATGACCTTGGCGCCCCACGCGTCACGATACTGATCGGGAGCCTTCCAGTCGCATACTTTCAGCTTCAGGAAGTTGTACCCCTGCTTGAGCCGCACGTCAAACCACAGCGGCTCCATGCATTCGCCTTCCATGATCGGTTCAATCTCCAGAACCGGTTTGCCGTTGAGCCAGCCGAGACAGCCGTCGGCGGCCGCAACCGCCAGCGTCGCCCTGCCCGCTTTGTCCGACCAAATGCGGAACATCATATACCCCATAACATTGCCGCTGGTGTGGAAC
>JAEWSS010000149.1 GCA_023459755.1 Verrucomicrobiota bacterium
TGCTGTTGGCCGGCAGTGTGATCACCTGGTCGATCATGGTGGACAAATTTTTGAGTCTGCGCCGGGCGCAGCAGTTGTCCGAGCGCTTCATTGCAAAATTCCGCAAGGCGGCCGCGCTGGGCAGTCAGCAGTTGTGGAAAGACGCCTCCACCGATCCGGGACCGGTGGCCAGAGTCTACGCCGCCGGAGCCGACAAACTTTTCACCTATACCGCCGACAACAAGGGGGCGCCGCTGACCGTGGCGCAGCGCGAAGCGATCCGGACGGTGCTCGACAACGCGGTGTCCGATCAGATATTGTCTTTGGAAGAGCGGGTTCCGTGGCTGGCGCTGGCGGTGTCGGCCAGCCCGTTTTTCGGGCTGTTCGGCACGGTGTGGGGCGTGATGCTCGCGTTCTGCGGCGCGGCCAAGGTCGGCCGGGCGGACATCGCGGCGCTGGCGCCCGGTGTGGCCGGCGCACTGCTGACCACCGTGGTCGGCCTGGTGGTGGCCATTCCGTCGCTGATCGGCTACAACATTCTCACCGGCTCCATCCGCAAAACCACCACATATATGGACAGTTTTGTGGAGGAGTTTATGACCCGGCTCGGCCTGGAGCAGATTGAACTGAACCGGGACACGGTTTCAACCGGTTCGCCGCGCGGCGCCGCGCCGGGCTATGCCGCCAATCCGGACTACTCCGAGGCGCAGGTGGTGATGCCGCTCAAGAGCGTGCTGGCCGCCGCCGCACCGCAGCCGCAGGTTCAGGTGCGCCGTCAGGAATACACGGCGCCGCGTGAAAATTTCAGCAGTCCGATCGCTCCGGCGCCGCAGACTCAGAACGAAGCTCCGGCGCCGCAGCTCCAGCGGACGGCGCCGCCGTCGCCGGTGTCGCCGCTTCAGCCGCGGGTGATATTCGACGGCCGGGAGATCGAACCCCGGCAAAGTGAAATGCCGATCGGCAACGACGGCTCAAAGCGATAGCGCGGAGTCTGCGATTATGAGTGTACGCCGCCGCCGTTCCCAGCTTAAAGGCATCGACGAGATCAATATGACCCCGTTGATCGACCTTACCTTTCTTCTGCTCATCGTATTCATGATCACCATGCCGCTGATGGAGTACAGTACCGACGTATCGGCTCCAGCCATGAATTCGGCCGAAATCACCGAGCAGGACAACGTAAAATACATCAACCTGAAGCCGGACGGCGTTTACGTCATCGACAAGCAGGAAATGAACGAAAGTCAGGCCCGCGACACCCTGAACCGGTTTTATTTTGAAAACCCGGAATATAAAGTTTTTGTCCGGGCCGACGAGGAATGTTCCTGGGGCGACACCGTCGCCGTTGTCCGCATGGCGCGGGACGCCGGGTTCGCCAAAGCCAGTTTTGTAACCACCGCGGAATGACGAAAGACGGTCTGCAATGAGTTTTTACACCCCGGCGGCAAAAATCGACACGCTTCCTCCGCTGGTCTCGAAAAAGACCAGAAAGCGGATATGGGAAAGTGTGCTCGCCGCCCATCTGCTGCTGATCGGCCTGCCGTTGTTGATTATGAGCATCGCAAAATGGTTTTCCGACGCGCCGGAGAATCTGATGGTCATCGAGATCGTCAATGACCTGCCGCCGAACCCGGCGCCGTTCAATCCGACCGCGGTGCCGATGCCGCCGACCATGGCCGAAATGCCGCTTCAGCCGTCGGTGATCGACACCGCGCCGGAGCCGGAACCCGATCCGCTGCCGGAGCCGAAACCGGAACCCGATCCTCAGCCGCCGCCGCCGGCGCCGTCGGTGGTCCCGGCTCCGGAAAAAAAGCCGGTCAAGGACAAACCAAAGACAAAAACCGACTCAAAATCGACCAAGGACAAAACAAAGGACAAAACAAAATCGACCTCCAAGCCCTCGTCGAAGACCGCGACAACCGGACCGAAAAAAAATTTCACCGCGGTGGATCCGGCCACGCTCGGCAGTCCGCGCGGCTCAAAGAATCACGATCCGGGGCGGCCGGTCGGCGGTTCCGCGGACGACGACGCAATGTTCAAGTCCCGTCTGGCGCAGCTGGTCGAATTCCGCTGGAACGAGTTCAAACCGAACGAAACCCAGCTCGGCGGACTTCGCCCGTTCGCCATCATCGAACTGGACATCTCCGCCGACGGCCGGATACTGAACGCCAAACTGCGCACTCCAACCGGCGTCATCGCCATGGACAACGCCGCCAGACTGCTTTGCACACAACTGAAAAGTGAAAAAACCTTTCCGCCGAAGCGGGATCTCAAAGGCTTTTCCGTAAAATTGAAATGGGATTGATCAACCAAGGAAAGATGAGGATATATTATGATTCCCGACCCCAGACAACAGCCATATACTCTGCCTAAAACCGACAACGGCGTCAGTCGCCGCCGCGCCTTTTTCTTTGTGATCGCTCTGGCGGTTCTGCTCACATCAATTCCGATTGTGTTTCTGGTTCTGCGCGGCTGGCTGGCCGCCGACGCTCCGGACAATGAGTCCACCATTGTGGTTGACATGGAGGACCCGGAAACCGAAGCGGCCGAATACGGCTACGCCGGAACCGAAGAAGTCGAAACCGCAAACGAAGCCGCCCTTCCCGCCGCGCCGTCCAACGCCGTTGCCGAAAATACCGCCGCTGGAAACAATGTCGAAACCGCGTCGGCAGTCCAACCTCCGCCGCCAGTCGGCGGCGCAGCGGCAACGGCGGTCGAAGGCGCGGTCGTGGTGAAAGAGGAAGACGTCTCGGCCGAGGCCGGCGTCCCGCCATTGACCGCTCCCGCGACCGGCACCGCGACTTTGACCGCGCCGGCAACCGTTGAGACCGCCGCCGCGCCGCCGGTTGTGACGATCGTTGCACCGTCCGAGACGATGGCTGCTCCGGCCGCTGCAAACGAAGCGGCAAAGCCGGAAAAAAGCGTCACCGAAAAATCGACCGCCTCAACTTCCGCAAAATCCGCAACCGCCGCAAAGTCCACTGCGACCGTCAAACCGAGCGCTAAACGGGAATTCCGGCCGCTGAGCAAAGACGAATTGGCAAAACTCAAGGCGGCAAACTCCTCGTCGCAGTCAACTCCGCAGCAGCGCGCCGCCTACAACAAAAAACTTTACAGCTTCGTGCGCGGCAACTGGAGCGCCCCGGCGCCATCGGCGGTCGGCGGACGGAAACTGCGCGCCGTAATCGAAATATCTGTGGCGGCGGACGGAACCGTATCTTCCGTGCGCCTGAAAACGCCAAGCTACGTCAAGGCCATGGATGATTCGGTAAACAGTCTGATCGCAAAGTTGAAGCGCCGCAAGGCGCCGGCGCCCGGCTTTGCCACCGGCAAAATCACGATCGAACTTAAGAACTAATGAAAAAACTGACAACGGTATTATTGATGACGGCAACATTCGTTCTGACCGCGGCGACGCAGATTCAGCCCCCGCTGTCGGACGATCCGTTCAAGGTATCGGTCTACCGGCTCGACAACGGCGTCACCGTCTGCCTCTCACCCGATCCGGCGGTCAACGACGTCTTTGTCGCGGTAATGTTCCGCACCGGCGCAATGGACGACCCGGCGGACAAAACCGGCCTCGCCCATTATCTTGAACATCTGCTGTTCAAAGGGTCGGAAAAACTCGGAACCATCGACTACACCGCCGAAAAACCGCTGCTCGACCGCATCGGAAAACTCTATTCCGAACGCGAGAAAAACACCGATCCGGCGGAACGCGACCGGCTTTACCGCGAAATCGACCGGCTTTCCGCCGAAGCCGCAAAATTCACCGTTCCCAACGACTACGCCGCCACGATGATGCGTCTCGGCGTGTCCGGAACCAACGCCTTCACCGGCTACCACCTGACCTGCTATATCGACGACGTTCCGGCGGCGGCGCTCAACGCCTACTTCACCGTAAACGCCGACCGCTTCGCCAATCCGGTTTTCCGCGGCTTCCACACCGAACTTGAAACGGTCTACGAGGAGCGCAATATGTCGCTTGACAATCCGTCGCGGGTCTACGGCGAATTTCTGCTGTCCAATCTCGCCAAGGACCATCCGCTCGGGCGCCCGATCGCCGGGACCTCGGAGGATCTGCGCAACCCGTCGCCGGATCGGGTCATGGAGTTTTACCGGAAATACTACACCACCGGCAATATGACGG
>JAEWSS010000150.1 GCA_023459755.1 Verrucomicrobiota bacterium
GTCCGAAAAAGTTCCGGCGCCGCCTTCACCGATCAGGTAGTTGCTTGATTCGTCCAGTCGGCGCGACGCAAAAAATCGTGCAATATCGGCCGCCCGCGTCACCACGTCGCGCCCCTTTTCCAGCACAACCGGCCGCGCCCCGGCCATGGCCAGCACCAGTGCCGCGAACATCCCCGCCGGTCCAGCGCCGATCACCACCGGCCGCCCGTCACCGCCCCCGACGACCGGCTCGACTTCAAGCTCCACGCCGCGCAGAAGTTCCGCCGCTTCAGCTGCCGAAAGTTCCTCCGCTCCGTCCGGAGCGTTCGCGCTCTCCACCACCAGCGAATAAATCAGCTCCGGCGAACCGCGCCGCGAGTCAACACTTTTTTTGAGAATATGACAGGACGAAACGCCGCCGCCGACAATGTCGGCCAGACAGCCGTCGATCCCCGCGCCGCAGCGCCGGAATTTCACCGCGTCGACTCGAAGTTCAGGAATTTTATAAAATTTTGTCATTTTTTCGCTTCACCGAACACTTCGGCTTCAAACACGCTGAACCGCGCCTGCGGATGACGCCACGCCTCCGGCGGCAGACCGGCTTTCCGCGCCAGATAGTCAAGCGTCGTCTCGGCGTTCCATCCCTGCTCAACGGCGACCTGCGGCAGAAAAACCGCATGACAGCGCCCGAGTTCAAACAGAATACCGTGCCGGCCGACCACAAAGTCGGAGGCTGAAGCAATCCGCCGCATCGGAGTAAGCACCGACACTTCAATGTGCAGTTCCGGCAGTTCGTCCGGCTCCACCGGCGGAAAACGCGGATCGCGCAGAGCGGCGTTCAAGGCGTTGCGCTCCAGACTGTCGCCCAGCGGCTCCACCGCCTCAATGCTGCCGATGCAGCCGCGCAGTTCGCCCGCGGCGTCGTTCAAAGTGACGAAACAGCTTCCAAGTTCGCGCAAAGCCGGAATATCGGGACGCGGCGGCGCGGGGATTCCGGCCAGCCGGTGTTCGATCACTCCGCGCACATATTCGAGAACAAGCCGGCGCTGACCGGCGTCAAACCGTTCGAGTGTCATGATGGTGCGCCTCCTTTTTTGCGTCGCCTCATATCCGGTCGCGCCGGACGTTCCAATAGCCGTAGGCGATGAACGCCAGCGTCGGTGCGAATCCGGCCAGGGCGGGCGGCAGTATTCCCTGACGCCCCAGCACTTTGAACATTTCGCTGATGACAATATACGCCACAATCACGCCGATCGCGGTAATGACCGCCAGCATGATTCCGGAGCGCTCGTTTTTAGTGGCCAGCGGAATACCGAGAAAGACCGCGATAAAGCTCGCCCACGGAAACGCCAGCCGGTAGCAGAACACCGTCCAGTATATATCCGACGAGCGGCGTGACATATTTTCCGTGGACATAACCACGTCAAGAATAGTCCAGCAGGGCAGAATATCGACGTCCTTGACCGCGCTTTCGATTGTGTCCGGCGAATCGTTCATTGTCCGGCGGTCGAGTTTCAGATTGTCGAATTTTTCCTGACTTCGCACAATAAAACCATCGTTGCTGTAAAAAGTCCGCGAACCGTTGAACATCTGCCAGCCGTCGAAAAAATTAAACATACCGTATTCGGCGGAAAGATAGCTTTCCAGCGTCCCGTCCGCACGGCAGGTTTTCAGTGTAACGCCGTTATAGCGGCCGTTGTCGTCAAAAGTCTGAAAAAGCCAGGTGCGCTGACCGTCAAAGCTCTTGAATGTAAGCATCTTTTGATAATCTTCAAGAAACCCCTGCTTTCGGGTAAGTTTACGCTGCAGCGCGGCGGCCCGCATATTATAGTCCGGCACCAGCATTTCGTTGAAGTAGATATTGACCAGCGTCACCAGGAATCCGACCAGAAAAATCGAGCGTCCGCAGCGCATCAGCGACAGCCCCGAAGCGCGCATCGCGGTGACTTCCAGATTTTTTCCGAACATCGCCATTGTCCACATGCATCCGAGCAGCACGCTGATCGGCAGTACAAACCCGATGTTGCCGGGCAGTTTCAGCATAAAATATTTGACGATCGAACCGATCGGCGCGTCCTCTTCCAGAAAGTCGCTGAGATCGTTGAACACATCGCCCAGAATGAAAAACATGGCCGAGACCAGCAGCAGGATCGAGAACTTGATCATGAACTCCCGCATGACGTACCAGTCAAGAGTCGGCAGCGCGGTCCAGCGCCGCGGCACGGTGACCATGCTTTCAAGCAGTTTTCGGCTCGGTCGGCTCATTTGTCTCAAATCCTTTCATGCTGACAGCGCAAAGAAGTGCATAATATAGCGCCGCAGCGCCGTTTTTTCAATTAAAAACCGAAAAACTTGAGTGCGGTCTGCACATGTTTGTCCCAGAATTCCCAGGTGTGACTGCCCGGTTCCTCCAGATAGTCCGCCTTCAGGCCGATTTTGCGAAAATGGTCGCGCAGCCGGACATTGTCATTATAAAGGAAGTCCTCGGTGCCGCAGACCTGGAGAATCCGGGTGTCGCCCCCGGCGGCGACAAAGCGGTCGGCCAGATAGAACAGATCGTCATGCGACTCGCCGAGTTTGTCGAACGGGCCGAATATCCGCTGCATTTCGGCGTTGCGCCCCTCGTCAATATAAGATGAAAAATTTTTGATGTCGGCAACGCCGGACAGCGAGCAGACGGCGGCAAACCGGTCCGGCCGCATCAGCCCCAGCCGCATTGCGCCGTACCCGCCCATCGACAGTCCGCAGACAAAATTGTCCTCGCGTTTTCCGGAAACGTGAAACAGCCCGGAAACGACCTGTGGAAGTTCCTCTGAAATATATGTCCAGTAATCGAAACCGCTGTGCATCTTCATATAATAGGAGCGGTGGGCGTTGGGCATTACCACGATGAGATTTTTGCCGCTGACATAGCGTTCGATACCGGTAAAGCGGCTCCAGATGGACTGATCGTCGCTCATTCCGTGCAGCAGATACATCACCGGATATTCTCCGGTGACCGACTTCTTCGCGCTGGCGGTGCCGATGTGCGTGGTGTCCGGCTGCGGCAATATCACGTTCATCTGCATATGCATACCCAGCACATTGGAAAAAAATTCGCACTGTACGAAAGCCATAAAAAATCCTCTTTCCAAAATAATTTTTAACAAATATAACATGCCTTGCGGCAAAATGCAAAAAAATGAATGATTTTCATGGTATTGATAAAAAAATATCCATAACGGGGTTGAATTTCGACCGCAACCGGGTTATATTAGTAGATACATTGGGTAAAAAAATATCTTATCAAACGAACAGGAACGCTGAATATGTCGAAAGTTCAAAAGCTGCCGACGATCCGACGGCTGCCTACTTATTTGCACAAGCTCAATGAGATGCGCAAATCGGGCATCGAGATCGTGGCGACGCCGGAGCTTGCGCGTTACATGCATCTTGAAGCAATCGTTGTCCGCAAAGACTTGGCGTCGACCGGAGTGACCGGCCAGCCCGGAGTCGGCTACAAAGTGGCCGAACTGATCGACGCGATCCGCTCTTTCCTGTCGTGGGACAACACCAGCGAAGCGATTCTGGTGGGCGCCGGCTCGCTCGGCAGCGCAATCCTCGGCTATGAAGGATTTGAAGAGTACGGACTCCGGATCATCGCCGCTTTCGACACCGACCCCGAAAAAATCGGCAAAACCATTCATGACCGCGAAGTGTTCCCGGTTTCCCGTCTGGCCGAACTCACCCGTCGCATGCGGGTCCACATGGGCATCATCTGCGTTCCGGCCGAATACGCCCAGAAGGTGGCGGACGACCTGGTGGCCGGCGGCGTGTGGGGCATCTGGAATTTTGCCAACGTCAGCTTGAAGGTTCCGGACAACGTGGTGGTGCAGCGCGAAGTCATCGCCGGAGGTCTGGCGGTGCTTTCGGTAAAGCTGACCGCGCTGCGGCGCGAATTAAACAGTGAATCAGAGTAGATAACCTATCAAAATAAGGATATTGATATGCTTGAAACCATGGAAAAAACCTCCGCCATGAAGGATTATCTGGTAGAGGTAAACCGAATTCTGGAGAAGAACAACTACTCCGAATCCCGTCTGATCCCGATCCTCCAGGAGGTGCAGGAGGTATACAAGTACCTCTCAAAAGACATGATCACCTATGTTGCCTCCAGTCTGGGCGTGCCCCCGTCGCGCGTCTACGGAGTCGCCACCTTCTACGCGCACTTCGCGCTGAAACCGAAAGGGAAACATGTGTTTCGGCTCTGCGACGGAACCGCGTGCCATGTCAAGAAGTCGCACGGCATCCTCGAAGCGCTTTACAAGCGGCTCAATCTTTCGGCGGAAAAGAACACCTCCGACGACCTTAAATTCACCGTTGAAACCGTCAGCTGTCTCGGTGCCTGCGGGCTTGCCCCGGTGGTGCTGCTGAACGACGAGGTTCACGGACAGGCCACCCCGGAACAGATAATCGCACTGGTCGACAAGATCGAAGCCGCCGAAAAGGAGAACAAGTAAATGACCACCATCAATTTGGAAAAAGTCGCTGCCGCGTTCAAGTCGGCCAGTGAAAAACTTTCGCGCCGCATCATCATCTGCGGCGGAACCGGCTGCATGGCCAACGGCTCCATGCTGGTTCGCGACGCCATGGCCGAACTGCTCAAGCAAAAAAATATCGATGTCGAACTCGAACTCAAGACCGAGGAAAACGGCGAACACTGCAATTTCACCGGCACCTACCTTTCCAAGAGCGGCTGCCAGGGCTTCTGCCAGCGCGGACCGCTGGTGCATATCATGCCGGACAATATCCTTTATACTAAAGTCAAAGTCACCGACGTTCCCGAGATCGTCGAAGAGACGCTGCTCGGCGGCCGCGTGATCGAGCGTCTGCTCTACACCACGGTGGACGGCGTCAAGTGCAAGGGCGACGACGAAATTCCGTTTTACAACCGTCAGAAGCGCGTTGTTCTCCACAACTGCATGATCGAACCGGAAAACGTGAACGAATACATCGCCCGCGGCGGTTACTTCGGCGTCCGCAAGGCGATCACCGAAATGACCAGCGAGCAGGTGGTTCAGGAAGTTCTCGAATCCGGACTGCGCGGCCGCGGCGGCGGCGGATTCCCGACCGGACTCAAGTGGAAGTTCACGCTCGCCAGCAAGAACGATAAGAAATACGTCATCTGCAACGGCGACGAAGGCGACCCGGGCGCATTTATGGACCGCTCGGTCATGGAAGGCAACCCGCACGCCGTGATCGAAGGCATGATGATCGCCGCCAAGGCGATTCAGGCCAATGAAGGCTATGTTTACGTTCGCGCCGAATACCCGCTGGCCGTGAAACGCATGCGCCACGCGATCGAAAAGGCCGAAGAGGCCGGACTGCTCGGCGACAATCTGTTCGGCACCGACTTCAGCTTCAAACTGCACGTCATGGAAGGCGCCGGCGCCTTTGTCTGCGGCGAGGAAACCGCCCTGATCGCCTCCATTGAAGGCAAGCGCGGCATGCCGATGCCGAAGCCGCCGTTCCCGGCCCAGTGCGGACTGTGGAAGAAGCCGACCGTCATCAATAACGTTGAAACGCTGGCCAGCGTTCCGTTCATTCTGCGCGAAGGCGCCAAAGTCTACCGTTCCTGCGGCACCGAAAAGTCGCCGGGGACCAAGACCTTCGCCCTGACCGGCCACGTTGCCAACACCGGACTTATCGAAGTCCCGTTCGGCACCACGCTGCGCGAGATCGTCTACAACATCGGCGGCGGCGTCACCGACAACTCCGGAAATATCACCGGCCGCGACTTCAAGGCCGTCCAGATCGGCGGACCGTCCGGCGGCTGCCTGACCAAGGAGATGCTCGACCTGCCGATGGACTTCGACACGCTGAAAACCGTGGGTGCCATGGTCGGTTCCGGCGGTCTGGTGGTGATGAACGACCAGACCTGCATGATCAAGATCGCCCGTTTCTTCATGCAGTTCACCCAGAACGAGTCCTGCGGAAAATGCGTTCCCTGCCGCGAAGGCACCAAGCAGATGCTTGCGCTGCTCGACGACATCATCGAAGGCCGCGCCACCGCCGACACGCTGGAACTGCTGGAAGCCACCGCCAAGGCGGTTCAGCTCGGTTCGCTGTGCGGACTCGGCAAGACCGCGCCGAACCCGGTGCTGTCCACGCTGCGCAATTTCCGCGGCGAATACGAGGCCCACGTCTTCAAGAAGACCTGCCCCACCGGAGAATGCAAAGCGCTCGCACGGCCGGAGATCGTGGCCGACAAGTGCCGCGGCTGCACCGCCTGCGCCCGCAAATGTCCGGTCGGTGCGATCACCGGCGAAGTCAAGAAACCCCACCACATCGACCCCGACAAGTGCATCAAGTGCGGCGCCTGCAAAGCCGCCTGCCGCTTCGACGCGATCATCGGGCTTTAATACAGGAGCTGCTGAACAATTATGAATAACACGACACCGACCATGACGATCAACGGCTGCAAGGTCGCCATCGGCAATGAACGCAATCTGCTTGAACTGATCCGCAAGATCGGCATCGATATGCCGACATTCTGCTACCATTCCGAACTGAGCATCTACGGCGCCTGCCGGCTCTGCCTGGTCGAAGTGGAAGGCCGCGGCATCATGGCCGCCTGCTCCACCAAGCCGGAAAACGGCATGGCGATCCACACCGACAGCAAAGATCTGCGCATGATGCGCAAGATCAACGTTGAACTGCTGCTGGCCAACCACAGCCGCGAATGCCCCAGCTGCATGCGCAGCGCCAACTGCACGCTTCAGAGTCTGGCCCGTCGGCTCGGCGTCACCGAAGTGCGCTACAAGCAGCCGAAGAAGAACGCTCCGATCGACAATGCGTCGCCGTCGCTGGAACGCGATCCGAACAAGTGCGTGCTTTGCGGCGACTGCGTCCGCGTCTGCACCGAAGTACAGTCGGTCGGCGCGATCGACTTCGCCTTCCGCGGCGCCAACGCCCGGGTGGCTCCCGCGTTTGACAAGAACCTCAGCGAGGTGGAGTGTGTGAACTGCGGCCAGTGCGCGGCGGTCTGCCCCACCGGTGCGATCGTTCCTAAGCAGCAGCGCGAGGAAGTCTGGGCGCGCATCCATGACAAGAACAAGACCGTGGTCGCCTCCATCGCTCCGGCGGTGCGGGTGGCGCTCGGCGAAATGTTCGGCATCAAGGGCGGCGAGAACGTGGCCGGCAAGCTGGTCACCGCGCTCAAGCTGATGGGATTTGCCGAAGTTTACGACACCAGCTTCACCGCCGACATGACGATCTTCGAAGAGGCGACCGAACTGCTCGACCGCATCACCAACAAGAAGACCATGCCGATGTTCACCAGCTGCTGTCCGGCCTGGGTGAAGTTCGCGGAAACCTATTTCCCGGAATTCATTCCGAACATCTCCAGCACCCGCAGTCCGCAGCAAATCTACGGCGCGGTGGCGCGCGAGACGCTGCCGGCCAAGCTCGGCGTCAAGCCGGAAGACCTGGTGGTGGTTTCGATCATGCCCTGCACCGCGAAGAAGTTTGAGGCGCAGCTGCCGAAATTCAAGCACGACGGCCGCCAGGACATCGATTATGTGTTGACCACGGTCGAAGTTTCGCAGATGATCTCTTCGATGGGCATCCATCTGGACGAACTGCCGATCTCCGCGTTCGATATGCCATACGGTTTTGCGACCGGCGGCGGCGTGATCTTCGGAACCACCGGCGGTGTGATGGAAGCCGCGCTGCGCTACGC
>JAEWSS010000151.1 GCA_023459755.1 Verrucomicrobiota bacterium
TCGCAGTGAAGTCAACTCGAAAACCAGGATGGGTCGCCATATGAACGAAAAACCCGAATCAAGCGAAGTCGCCATACTTAAGATTGGCGACCGGGAAATTGAACTTCCCATCATCGTCGGCACCGAAGGCGAGCGTGGGATAGACATCAGCAGTCTCCGCAAAAATACCGGATACGTCACCATCGATCCGAGTTTTGTCAATACCGCCGCATGCTACAGCCGGATCACCTTTGTGGACGGTGAACGCGGGATACTCCGTTACCGCGGAATCCCGATCGAGAACCTGGTGCATAACGCCACTTTTATCCAGACCGCGTATCTGTTGATCCACGGCTATCTGCCCGACGCGGAAAAAAGCCGCAAGTTCTCCGATCTTCTGAACCGCTATTCCATGCTGCACGAGGACATGCGCCATTTCTTCGACAACTTTCCGCGCGGCGCCCATCCGATGCACATTCTTTCGACCATGATCAACGCGCTTTCCACCTTCTACCCGAATGTGGACTCGCTGTCCATGAGCGAGGATATTGACGAATCGACCGCGCGGCTGATCTCAACCGTTCGCACCATGGCGGCGTTCGCCTACAAAAAGTCGATCGGCGAGCCGGTGGTCTATCCGCGGCGCGACCTGCCTTACTGCGCGAACTTTCTGAACATGATGTTCGACTCCCCGGTCAACCCCTACGAGATCCGCGAGGAGGCGGTCAACATCCTGAACACCCTGTTCATTCTTCACGCCGACCACGAGCAGAACTGCTCGACCACGGCGGTGCGCACCATCGGCTCGGCCCAGGTGAACATGTACGCCACCATTTCCGCCGGCATGAACGCGCTGTCCGGCCCGCTGCACGGCGGCGCCAACCAGGCGGTGATCGACATGCTCAAGATGATCCAGCAGGACGGCGGCGACATCAAAAAGTATATTGAAATGGCCAAAGACCGCAACTCCAGCTTCCGGCTTATGGGCTTCGGACACCGCGTCTACAAGACCTATGACCCGAGAGCGGTCATCATCAAGGAGGAGTGCCATAAGTTTCTGGAGGCTATGGGCGTCAGCGATCCGCTGCTGGACATTGCGCTGGAACTCGAACAGGCGGCGCTGTCCGACGATTTCTTCGTCGCCCGCCATCTGTACCCGAATGTGGACTTCTATTCCGGCATCATCTACCGGGCGCTCGGCATTCCTGAAAATATGTTCACGGTGATGTTCGCGCTGGCCCGTCTGCCCGGATGGATCGCGCATTGGAAGGAAATGATCGGCGCGGGAACCAAGATCACCCGGCCGCGTCAGATATACATCGGCAAAACCTACCGCGAAGAGTAGCGGCGGTTCGGCCGTCTTTTACGCCGGCGGTCCTGCCGGAAAGCTGTACACCGCAGTGCCGCAAAAAGACACTGCGGCGGCGGCGTGAACAGGCGACTCTCCGCCGCATGGCCGCGGAGATGGATGCGGAATGTTTTTATGAAAAGGAGCGGCTCGCTATGGGAATTCTGAGTGACGAAATCGCCGGGTATCTCGGAAAATCGTCGATGATACGCAAAATGTTCGAGACCGGAATCGAACTTAAGAAAAAATTCGGCGCCGACAAAGTGTACGACTTCAGTCTGGGCAATCCCGACCTGCCGCCGCCGCCGGCGGTGAAATCGGCGCTGGCGGAGATCGCCGCCGGAGCCGACGCCGACTTTGCGCTGGGCTATATGCCGAATGCCGGCTATCCGGCTCTGCGCGAGAAACAGGCGGAGAAAATTTCGGCCGAACAGAAGGTGCGGATCGGCGGCGACCATGTGGTGATGACCTGCGGCGCGGCCGGCGGGATCAATGCGTTTTTCCGGGCGGTGCTGACCGGCGGGGATGTGGTGCTGTGCCCGTCGCCGTACTTTGTCGAATACGGTTTTTACGCCGGCAACTACGGTGCGACGCTGAAGCCGGTGCCGTCCTGCCGCCGTGATTTTTCGCTGGATCTGGCGGCGTTCGAGGCGGCGTTCACGCCGGAGGTGCGGGCGGTGATCGTCAATTCGCCGAACAATCCGACCGGACGCATCTACACCCGTGCGGAGCTGACCGCTCTGGCGGAGCTGATGCGGAAAATGGAGCGCAAATTCGGCCGCGAGGTATATCTGGTGTCGGACGAGCCGTACCGGTTTCTTAATTTTGACAATCTTGAACTGCCGTCGGTGTTTGAACTCTACGAACATTCGGTGGTTATCGGTTCATATTCCAAGAATTTGTCGCTGGCGGGGGAGCGCATCGGCTATGTGGCGGTCAACCCGGCGATGGCGGACGGCGAGAAGCTGGTCGGCGGCGTAATCATGACCAACCGCATTCTCGGTTTTGTCAACGCTCCGGCGGTGGCGCAGAAAATTGTGCTGGCGGCGATGGACGCTCAGGTGGATCTTGAAGTGTACCGCCGCCGCCGCGCCGCGATGAAAAAGGTGCTGGACGCCGCCGGAATCAAATACTTCATGCCGCAGGGGGCGTTCTACTTTTTCCCGGAATCTCCGGTGAAGGACGACGCGGACTTTGTGGCCGCGCTGTTGAAGGAGCGGGTGCTGGCGGTTCCGGGCGGCGGCTTCGGCGCCTCCGGTTTTGTGCGGCTGGCGTTTTGTGTGGACGAAAAAATAATTGAAAATTCCGGACCTTCGTTCCTGAAGGTCATGGAGCAAATCGGGAGATAGTCGGATCATGGATTGGATTGAACGCAACCGGCGTTACGGGCTGTACTGCCCGGAGTTTCGTTTCGGGCTGAACACGGCCGGAATGAAGTTTGACGAAAGCGACATCGCGGCGATGGAGCCGAAATTCCGCGCCGCTCACGACGGAATGACGGCCATTGAGTCGGGCGCGGTAAAAAACCCGGACGAAAACCGTAAAGTCACCCATTTTACCGACCGGGTTTCCTATCTGGGGTCGGAACTGTTCAATTCGGTGAAGGATTTCGCCGACCGGATCGCCGCCGGAACGATCGTTTCCGCCTCCGGCAAAAAATTCACGCAGGCGGTGATCAACGGCATCGGCGGTTCGGCGCTGGGGCCGCAGCTGATGCAGTTTGCGGTCAACGGGCCGTATTGGAACGAGTTGTCCGACGCCGCCCGGCGCGGTTATCTTAAAATATATTTTCTCGACAACACCGACTCGTCGGGCGTCACCGACCTGCTGCCGGTGATGGATCTGGAGTCCACGCTGGTGGTGACGATCTCCAAGTCCGGCGGCACGCAGGAGACCAAGAACAACCTCACCGCGCTGGAGCAGATTTTTGCGGCCGCCGGGATTGACCTCGCCAAGCAGTCGGCGGTCATCACCATGAACGGCAGCAATCTCTACAAATACGCCGCGGAAAAGAATTATCTGCGGATTTTTGAAATGGCCGAGTCGATCGGCGGACGCACCAGTGAAACCAGTGTGGTCGGCCATCTGCCGGCGGCACTGGCCGGAATCGACTTCGGCGCGTTCCTCGCCGGCGCCTGCAAAATGGACAAATGGACCAGAATTACCGACTACGACTCCAACCCCGCCTATATGCTGGCCGCCATGTGGTATATTGCCGGCAGCGGCCGGGGCGACCGCAATATGGTGATCGTGCCGTATTCCGACCGTCTGCTGCTGCTGAGCCGCTATCTTCAGCAGCTGGTGATGGAGAGCCTGGGCAAGGAGCTTGATCTGGACGGCAAGGTGGTGCATCAGGGATTGAACGTTTTCGGCAACAAGGGCGGCACCGACGCGCACGCCTTCATCCAGCAGCTCAACGACGGGCGCGACGATTTTTTCATCACCTTTATTGAGGTTTTGAAGGACGCGAAGAAGTTTGACATGGGCGGCGGAATGGCGATGGGCGACTATCTGCA
>JAEWSS010000152.1 GCA_023459755.1 Verrucomicrobiota bacterium
CTCCAAGGCGCTGCTTACCGGGCATTTTCAGCTCCGCAGCGGCAAACACAGCAACCGTTTTTTCCAGGCGGCGCTGCTGTTGCAGTATCCGGATCGCGCGGAACTCCTGTGCCGGGAACTGGCGAAAAAATTTGCGGATGAGAAAATCGAGACCGTGATCTCTCCGGCGGTTGGCGGACTTATCGTCGGGCAGGAACTCGCCCGCGCGCTCGGCGTCCGGGCGATTTTTGCGGATAAAGACAACAACAAACTTATCCTGAAACGCGGATTTACTCTGCGTCCGGGCGAAAAAGTTCTGGTAGGCGAAGACGTGATCACCGAGGGCGGCCGGGTCCGCGAAACGGTGGAGCTGGTGCGCAGTTTCGGAGCTGAAGCGGTCGGCATCGCGGTGCTGGTCGACCGCTCCGGCGGCAAGGCTTCGTTTGATGTACGGCACGAAAATCTGCTCAAACTGAGTTTGCCGACGTTTGAACCAGACGAGTGTCCGATGTGCAAGGCCGGAGCTCCGGTCGAGCGTCCGGGATCCAAATAAGACGATATTGAGGAACCCGCCCATTTGAGCGGGTTTTTTGCTTTTTCGCCGGTCCTCTGCGGCCGGCTCTATCTGCGGAGGATTAAATGATAACCTACATTCTGAAAAAAATATTCGGGACCAAAAGCGAGCGCGATCTGCGCAAAATGATGCCGCTGGTGCGCCGGATAAACACGCTTGAGACGGAGTATCAGAAACTCACCGACGAAGAATTGAAACACAAGACGGTCGAGTTCAAGGAACGCCTCGCGGCCGGGGAAACCACCCGCGATCTGATGTGCGAAGCGTTCGCGGTGGTCAAAAATGCCTGTCGGCGCATGGTCGGCAGTGAGGTGACGGTCTGCGGTCAGCAGCTGGTGTGGGACATGGTCCCGTTCGACGTGCAGATCCTGGGCGGCATCGCCCTTGAGTGGGGGAATATCGCGGAAATGGCCACCGGCGAAGGCAAAACGCTGGTCGCCACCATGCCGCTCTATCTTAACGCGTTGACCGGCAAGAACTGCCAGCTGGTCACGGTGAACGACTATCTGGCGCAGCGCGACTCCGAATGGATGGGCGCGGTCTACCGTTATCTGGGGTTGACCGTCGGCTGTCTGAAGGGGATGATGCCGCCGGACGAGCGGCGCGAACAGTACAACTGCGACATCACCTACGGCACCAACAGCGAGTTCGGGTTCGACTACCTGCGCGATATGGGCATGGCGGTGGATCGCCGCCAGCTGGTTCAGCGCGACCACTACTATGCGATCATCGACGAAATCGACAGTATCCTGATCGACGAGGCGCGTACGCCGCTGATTATTTCCGGTCCCGTCGCCCAGGAGGGGAAACAGCAGTTCGGCGAGTTGATCGGGCCGGTCGAATCGGTGTTCAATCTTCAGAGCGAGATATGCTCCAATCTGGCGCGCGAAGCGCGTGAAATACTTGAAAATCCCGACCACACGCCGGAACAGCACGAGCAGGCGGTCGAAAAGCTGCTTCAGGTGCGCTTCGGCATGCCCACCCACAAGGTGCTGATGCGCATACTTGAGGACGGCGCAATACTGAAAGAGGTGGAGCGGTTTGAATCGCGGGTGCGCAGCAGCACCAATCAGGGGATGCTGCAGGAAATTCAGAGCGTACTCTATTTTACAATCGACGAAAAGGGACAGTCGGCCGATCTTACCGAGCGCGGCCGTCGCGCGATTTCTCCGGGCAATCCGGAGGCGTTCGTCATGCCCGACCTGCTGATGGGAATTCATGCGATCGACTCCGACGAGTCGCTGACCGAGGCGCAGCGCAGCGAAAAACGCACGAAATTCGAGGAGGACTACTCCGAAAAGAGCGAGCGGCTGCACAGTTTGTCTCAGCTGCTCAAGGCCTACTGCCTGTTTGAACGCGACGTGCATTATGTGGTTCAGCAGGGCAAGGTCATGATCGTGGACGAGCACACCGGCCGGCTGATGCCCGGCCGCCGTTTCAACGACGGTCTGCATCAGGCTTTGGAGGCCAAGGAAAAGGTGAAGATCGAGCCGGAAACCCAGACGCTGGCCACCATCACCATTCAGAACTATTTCCGCATGTACGAAAAACTCGCCGGTATGACCGGAACCGCGGAAACCGAGGCCAATGAGTTTCATCAGATTTATAAACTTGATGTGGTCGTCATTCCAACCAACAAGCCGTGCCGCCGGGTGGACGTGCGCAACTCCATCTTCAAGACCAAGCGCGAAAAATTCAGCGCGATTGTCGAAGAAGTTACCGAGCGCTTCGGCAAAGGTCAGCCGGTGCTGCTGGGAACCATCTCGGTGGAAGACTCCGAAATTCTCAGCCGGATGCTCAAACGCAACGGCATTCCGCACAACGTGCTTAACGCGAAGAACAATCAGCATGAGGCCGAGATCGTGGCCCGCGCCGGTCAGCGCGGCGCCGTGACGGTGGCTACCAACATGGCCGGCCGCGGCACCGACATCAAATTGGGGGCCGGCGTGGTGGAACTCGGCGGCCTTTATGTGATCGGCAGCAGCCGGCACGACTCGCGGCGGATTGACCGCCAGCTGCGCGGCCGCTGTTCGCGTCAGGGCGACCCCGGCGAATCGAAGTTCTATGTTTCGCTGGAGGACAATCTGATGAGATTGTTCGGTTCGGACCGCATCATCAAGATTTTCGACCGCTTCGGCATCGAGGAGGGCGACGAACTTCAGAGCAAGTGGCTTGACCACGCGATCGAAACCGCCCAGCAGCGGGTTGAACAGCAGCATTTCGCCATCCGCAAGCGGACACTGGATTTTGACGACGTGATGAACAAACAGCGCGAAGTGGTGTACGGACTGCGCAAGACCGCGTTGCTTTCCGACAATCCGCACGAAACATTGTTCATGGTGCTGGAAAACTGTCTGGACAGCAAGATCGAAGAACTGGTGATGTCGCGCGCCAAAGAAGGCAAACCGTCGGACTTCACCCGTCTGGTCGGCTGGCTTAATCTGACCTTTCCGATTCCGTTCAAGCCGGAAGAACTTACCGACGGAGTCGCCAACGGCGTACTCAATGACAAAGACGCCCTGGTCGCCCAGCTCAGCCATCGGATCGAGGACGTCTACAACCATAAAAATGCGCCGCTCCCGCCCGAACAGCGCATTTATCTGGCACGTCGCGTGGTGATCGACGCGATCGACCATCACTGGCAGCTCCATCTTTACACCATGGACCATCTGCGCACCAGCATCAACCTTCGGGTTTACGCCCAGAAAGACCCGCTGGTGGAGTACAAGCAGGAGGCTTACAAGGCGTTCGACGGCCTGATCACCGCGATCGAAAACGAAGTGGCGCAGAAATTGTTCTACGCCACCGTCAGCACGATCAACGCCTTCGCCAGCATTTTGAACAGCTGGCCGAAGGAGATGATCCACAAGACGTTCGGACAGTTTGACTTCAGTGAGCTTCTGGCCGCGGTAAACGACGACCGGGATGGCGCCGCCGCAATTTCCGATGACTTTCAGCCGACCGCCGGACCTAAACGCAACAAGCAGTAAATTTTAAGATAAGGTGTCTGAACAATGAATTACTACCGCATAGAGATTTCTCCTTTGGCCAAGTGGCGCGACGCCCGCGGCGAGGGAGTGAAAAAACAGATCGGCGAATTCCTCGGCATTGAGGTTGACCGCGTGGTCACGCGCGACGTTTACACGGTGATGGCCGATATTTCCGCGCAAGAGGCGGACAAGGTGGCGAAATATCTGGTCAATCCGGTGCTTCAGAGCTGCCGGGTGGCCGAGGGCGCCACGATGACCGCCAACGCCGAATGCGACTTCCTGATCGCCATCGGCTTCAAGCCGGGCGTGACCGACAACGTCGGCCGTTCGGCGCACGAGGCGATCGGCGACATTGTCGGACGGAAACTGGCCAAGGAGGAGCAGATATTCAGTTCGGTCGAATACCTGATTTCCGGAACCGGACTTACCACGGCGCAGGCCGAGACGATCGCCCGCGGATTTCTGGCCAACGAACTGATTCAGTCGGTCAAGATTTTCACCGCCAAGGATCTGGCTTCGCCGATGCCGCTCAATCTGCCGCTGGTCACCGCGGTCGGCAATGTGCCGGTGAAGGTGTACAATCTGAATGTTCCGGACGAGCAGCTGCTGGAAATTTCCCGCAAGGGGATTCTGGCGCTGACGCTGGAGGAGATGAAGGTCATCCAAGGTTATTTCAACTCGGCGGAGGGGCGCGGCAAGTATCGTTTGACCGCATCGCCGACCGACGTGGAACTGGAAGTTCTGGCGCAGACCTGGAGCGAAC
>JAEWSS010000153.1 GCA_023459755.1 Verrucomicrobiota bacterium
CCACAGTTCCCGAGGTTTGATTCCCTTCCTCTCAAATCCCTGTCCGGGGGGTCTTCGGTCAAGTCCGAGGCCCCCATTTTTATTGCCTGCGCAGTTGAAATTGCAATATACCATAAAAAAAACGAGGTCGCGTTCCGATTGGAGCGCGACCTCTTGACTTTTTTCCATACACTGCGCCGGGTATCTCCCCGGACACCGCATCCGAAACTCTGTTTTTTATGCGTCGAGTTCGGCAATAATCTCCGGCGTCAACGGTTCAATCTTGCGCAAAACCGCCCGTGAACCGTCCGGCAGATCAAGCGTGGCTCCGACCTTATGGCGGTAAATGGCTTCGCCCAGCCGGGTTTTGTACGACAGATAATGTTTGTCCGGATCGCCGTCCCAAGCGCCGAGCAGATGATGCACGTCGATGGTTCCGTTGGGATATTCAAGCGTCACCGTACAACCGATCGGCGCATGATCGTCGATCACCACGCCGGCCAGATTGATGGTCTGAACCTGCATGAGGATGTGTTCGAGTTCATTTCTGCGCCGGGTAAGGAAGTTGCGGCGTTCCTTGGCCGCGTCGAATTCGGAGTTTTCACGGAAGTCGCCGTGGGCGCGGGCGGTCTTGAGCGCCTCGCGGTTCTTCGGCTGCTCCACGTTGATGATGTTGTCCAGTTCATCCTTGAGACGGCGAACCGAAGCGACAGATGAATACATCGGCTCCTGATCCTTCGGTTTCGCGTCCTTGTCGGCGTCTGCGGCCTCCTGCATCATGCGGCTGCCGACGCCGGAAGCGAGGTGCTCCTGAAGATTTTTATCCAGACGGGCGAATTTCACCATCAGACTCTGAAGTTCGCCGGAGTTAAGCACCAGCGCCCCCTTCACGCCTTCAGTGATCTTGCGACTGTCACGGCCGGCGGCGTCAAGCAGATACTCCTGAAAGTCGGCCTTGTCCATCAGCGTGTTCTTAAGTTCACGAACCGCGACCATCCACTCCTTGGGCAGACGCGACTGGTTCAGCACCTTGACCACATTGACAATGCTGATAAGTCCCAGCAGTTCCTGGGTCGTTTTGGCGCGGTTGCGCCAGATGAACATGAACACGTCGGCATTGGCCGGACATGAGCGCATGGCCGCGAACAGCGCCTTGCGGTCAATCACCTCGGCCAGCACGGTAATCGCCTTGAGCGGCAGACGCACGCCGAGCGCGGCCAGATATTCGTCGCCGGTAAAAAGCCGGAACGCGCTGAACATTTTGGACAGCGTCTTGACGTTGAGTTCTCCGTAAAGACAAAGATCGTCGAGTTTCGCCTCGGCCGGATTCACCGGCAGGAACGGGCACTTCTGAGCCAGCGGCATAAGCACGTCGCCCAGTTTGTCATGCGGAACCCGATCCCACAACTCGGCGATCGCCGCGGCAAAGTCCTTGGCCTCCTGAATGATCGACGCGGTGCGCAGACGAACGAAAAATTCATGGTATCCGGCGATATGTTCCGGAATTGCGGCGCATTTCACATCCTCGTTCGCCAGCAGCGTCTTCATTTCCTGAAGACTGCGCGAATTCCATGAACCGCGGGTCCCGCCGACCGCACAGTTCGCACCGGCCGCGGCGTCGCCGGCGGACTGCCACCACTTTTCAAACTCTTCTTCGGAAAACGCCGCGGGAACCAGCGTGGCCTGCGCGATTTCACGCATCAGATCATCGTCCAGCACCGCAAACGCCCGGCTCGCAGCAATACTGCGGAATTCCGCACCGCTGCGCGGCCGACGGCGAACCGGGTCGGCCAGCTTCTGCGAGTCGGGAGAAAGCATGAACAGCACGCCGTCGCCCAAAAGCGTCGCAACCGACAATGACGACGAAGCCGACGACCCCACCGGCACAAACGCCACCGTCCCCGCCAGCGCGTCCACGTTGCGCACCGCGCCCCAGCGCTTGGCCGAACGGAGAAACACCAGCGTGTTGGCGTTGATATTCAAAAGATTGCGGAAACGACGCGCCGACTCATGCAGTGAAACATTCGCATCGTTTATCCCCAGCGTCCGAACCAGACCCGGCTTGTTCAGATACGGCGGCAGCAGCCGACGGACGGCGCGGTTCATCGCCTTGCGGAACACGGCGGAATCCCCGCACTTCAGTTCCAGGGTGCTGACCGTAAAATTGGCCTGCGCGTCGGTGATCGGCTCGTCTTCGTCATCCGGCCACGACTCGAACAGCATCCCGAGCAGCTCACGCTGGTCGGCGGGGTTTTCCTGCGCTTTTAACGCATCGTGAAGTTTTTTGAAATTTTCCTCGGTGGCGCCGGCAAGCGCGGCGTCGAACAACTCATCGATTTTTACACTCATAAAACAGAATCCTAAAAAAGGTTTGACTATTCTTTTTCAACCAGTTCACGATGCAGAGCCACCTGCGCGGCTTTGAAGTCGTCACGCGAAACAATGAACTGCATATTTACCTGACGCATGCACTGATCCAGTGCAAGAATGTTTATCTTTGCGTCGGCCAGCGCCTTCGCCGCCCGCGACAGAAAGCCCGGAATTTTCATATTGGAGCCGATCACCGCGATAATCGCCACATCAACCGTGCGGATCGCCGCCTCCGGGAAACGCTGGGCAAGCTCGGCCAGACAGTCGTCCAGCGCCTTGCTCCGCTCCGACACATAATGCGTTATGGTGTTCGCGTTGGTGTTCTTTGCAATATAACTGATCTTATGCGAGTGAAAGCTCTCCATAATCCGGTAGTCGTAGCCGGGTTCGCCGACCATGTTCGGATCATGAACCTCCACCGCCACCACGTCATTGCGGCCGCAGATCATATCAACCCGCGGAACCGGAGAAACGTAGTCGTTGCTGATCAGCGTTCCGGGGCTGTCCGGATCGAACGCATTGGCCACCCGGATCGGAATGTTCCGCTGTTCCATTTCCTTGGAGGCCTTCGAGTGAATCGCCTCCATCGCCATGTCGGAAAGCTGGTCGGCTATATCGAAATTGGTATGACCGATGGTGCGGACATGATCGACGCCCATAAGTTTCGGATCGCCGGTGGAAAGATGGAATTCCTTATGTATGATGCCCTCGCGCGCCCCGGTGACTACGGCGATCTTGCTGAAAGTGATCTCGCTGTACCCGCGGTCGAACCGCCCCATGATGCCGCCGGCGCACTTGACATAGCCGGTGACGATCGGCATCGCGGCGGCGAAGTCGATGCCGGACAGATGCTTGGCAATGGTGTCCTCCATCGGCAGCGAAGTGGTTTCCATCCAGCCGGAAAGATCGACCAGGACGGCGTTGACGCCGTGTTTCCGGAGTATCTCCACCGAGTTGAAGGCGCTGTGCGCCTCGCCTACCGCGCTGAGAAATTCGCGCATGGCCGGCAGATAATTTTTGGGCGAAAAGTGACCGAAAGACCGAACCCGCTTCATATCGCGCAGACAAATTTTGATGCCGTCCATCCGCTCGTTCACAAAAGCGTCGGCCGCGGCCTGGTCCAGACCGATCGGCTCGAAGGAGCGGTTGAGTTCGATCATGAACTTCCGGGTCTCCTCCAGTTTCTGCTCCCAGCGCGGATCGTCGGCGGCGAAGCAGCCGTAGATGCCGGGATCGCCGGTCTTTTTATTCTCGAGAAGCATATTGGTGACGCCGCCGTACGCGGAGACCACAAAAATCCGGTTGTAGAGTTCCGCGCCGCTGCGGCGACCGATGATGACGTTGTCCATCACTTCCCCGAAGCGTGTCATCGAGGTCCCGCCGATTTTCTCAACGGTGTGCATGCCTGCCATTGTATTCTCTGTCCTTTCGATTCGTCAAAAAAACCGCTTACCAGAAGTAAGCGGTCGGCTTTTCATATACTAAATGTCCTCGATACGGAAGCGTTTTACGCTGCCGATAACACTTGGAAGTTTTTCGATGTCGCGGATTGCCTGCTCGATCCCGGCTTCCTTGGTGGCATGGGTGAGAATCAGCAGCGGAACACTGCCGTCGGGACTGACCGTCTCGCGCTGAACCACGCTGGAAAGGCTGATGTCGTAGTGGCTGAGCACGTTGGTGATCGCCGCCAGCACGCCGGACTCGTCGCGCACCGCGAGCCGCAGATAGTAGCGGCTGACGATTTCGGACATCGGGCAAAGCGCGTGATACTGCCGTCCGGCGCGGAATGCCGGAACCCGGCCGACGGAGCCGGAAACAATGTTGCGCGCCACATCGACAATGTCCGCCACCACCGCCGAAGCGGTGGCGCTGCGGCCGGCGCCGCGACCGTAAAACAGGGTGTCGCCCACGGTGTCGCCGGTGATTGAAACGCCGTTGAACACTCCGGAGATATTGCCGAGCAGCGCGCTTTTGGGAATAAGAGTGGGATGCACGCGCAGTTGAACATCGCCATTGATCTGTTTGATGATCGCCAGAAGTTTGATCCGGTAGCCGAGTTCGTCGGCATAAGCGAGGTCGAGCTGGGAAACGTCGCGGATGCCTTCAACGTGGATCGGCTCCATGCCGAACCATTCGCCGTAGGCCAGCGCGGCGAGAATCGTCGCTTTATGGGCGGTGTCAAAGCCGTCCACATCCAGCGACGGCTCCTGTTCGGCGTAACCGAGCTTCTGAGCGTCGGCCAGAATGGGGGCGAAGTCGGCGCCCTCGGCCTCCATGCGGGTGAGGATATAGTTGCAGGTCCCGTTAAGGATGCCGTAGATGCGTTCGATGCGGTTGGCGGCCAGCCCCTCGCGCAGGGCTTTGATCACCGGGATGCCGCCGCCGACGCTGGCCTCGTACCAGACATCCACGCCGTTCTTCGCGGCGGCTTCGAATATTTCGCCGCCGAACTCGGCCAGCAGCGCTTTGTTGGCGGTGACCACATGTTTGCCTTTGGCGATGGCCTTGAGAATCATTTTCCTGGCAACGGTTTTGCCGCCGATGAGTTCAACCACAACGTCAACTTCGTCGATCAGTTTGTCGGCGTCGGTAGTGAGCAGCGATGCGGGCACGTCCACGCCGCGGTCGGTGGTGATGTCCAGATCCGCGATGCGTGTCAGCTCGACTGTCACACCGGTTCTTGAAGCGATGATGTCTCCGTTTTTGAGCAGAGTGTTCGCCACTCCGGCGCCCACCGTTCCGAACCCGATAATACCGACTTTTACTTTTTCCGCCACAACCTTACCTCACGACCATATATTGATTTTCAATGAAATTACCGTCCAGTTTGATTAATATATACCCGCTTGTGCTTTTTTTAAAGTCCGTATATTGATTTTTAAATGTTTAAAGCTATTTTGTCTGTTGGCGCAAAAAACATCATTATGATAAGGAGACCGTTATTATGCACGACGAACTTTTTTTGAATACCATGCAAAGTTTCGATTTTGATACTGAAATTGAGAAGTCAAAAGCGGAAAAATCAGCCGCGGCGCCGGAAAACTATGTCGCCGTTCCGGTTGCTCCGGGTGAAAGCGTCGCCTCGGCCGCGCTTGACCTGACGTCCGGCTCCTACAACCGGCTCTCGGC
>JAEWSS010000154.1 GCA_023459755.1 Verrucomicrobiota bacterium
GTGTTCAGGTCAAGGAGTTCATGACGGTGGAGCGTTATTCCCATGTGATGCATCTGGTCTCCACGATCGAGGCGCTGCCGCTGCCGGGAATCGACGCATTCGACCTTCTGCGGTCGGCTTTTCCGGCCGGAACGCTGTCCGGCGCCCCCAAGGTGCGGGCGATGGAGCTGATCCATGAACTTGAGGATTCGCCGCGCAACGCTTACGGCGGCGCCGCCGGATATTTCAGTTACTCCGGCAACATGGATCTGGCGATCACCATCCGCACTTTTGCGATTCGCAACAACCGGATCACCGTGCAGGCCGGAGCCGGTATTGTCTTTGATTCCGACCCGGCGTCGGAGTACGCCGAATGCCGCAACAAGGCGGCGGCGCTGTTCAAGGCGGTCAAGCTGGCGGCGGCCAATCTCGATCTCGAAAAGGAGGACTGAAATGATTTTTATACTCGACAACTTCGATTCGTTCACCTATAATCTCGCCCAGTATTTCGGGCAGCTCGGCTGCGATGTGGAAGTGCGCCGCAACAACGAGGTCACGCCGGACGAGGTGCTGGCGCGTCGGCCGGAGGCGCTGGTGCTGTCGCCCGGTCCGGGGCGGCCGGAAACGGCGGGAATAATGCTGGACTTGATCGGCCGCGCGGCCGGCGAACTGCCGATTCTCGGCGTGTGTCTCGGTCATCAGGCGCTCGGACTTTACTTTGGCGGCCGGGTGGTTCCGGCGAAAAGGATCATGCACGGCAAGGTGTCGCTGGTGGAGCATGACGGGCGTGGAATTTTCAAGGGGATCGCTTCGCCGGTCAAGGCGGTGCGGTATCATTCGCTGGCGGTGGAGGAATCGACGCTTCCGGAGTGTCTGGAAGTGTCCGGGCGCTGCGTTGAGGACGGTGAGATCATGGCGATGCGTCACCGCACACTGCCGATCGAGTCGGTGCAGTATCATCCGGAGTCGATACTTTCCGCCGGCGGCAAACGCCAGCTGGCCAACTTTGTGGAACTGGCGAGGGAGTTTGCGCGATGCTGAGGAAATATTTGAAAAAGGCGGTGTCCGGCCGCAACCTGACCTCCGCTGAAATGGGCGAGGCGTTTGAATTGTTGACATCGGGGACGGTTCCGCATTCGCAGATCGGCGCATTTCTGGCGGCGCTGCAGATCAAGGGGGTGTCCGGGGGCGAACTTTCCGGCGCGGCGGCGGTGATGCGCCGGGCGGCCAACTTCATCGACTGCGGCCAGCGCGAGGTGGTGGACGTGGTCGGCACCGGCGGCGACGGCTCGAACACTTTCAACATCTCCACCACCAGCTGTTTTGTGGCGGCGGGCGCCGGCGTGGCGATGGCCAAGCACGGCAACCGGGCGGCGACCAGTCGCTGCGGTTCGGCCGACGTGCTGGCGGAACTCGGCGTGAATCTGGATGCTCCGGCGGAAAAGGTCGAAGCGTCGATTGTGGAGAACGGCATTGGTTTTCTGTTTGCCGCAAAGCTCCATCCGGTGATGGGGCGGATGCGGATCATTCGCGGCGAGCTGGGCATTCCCACCGTATTCAATCTGCTGGGGCCGCTGACCAATCCGGCTGGAGCGAAATATCAGGTCATCGGCGTGTTTGCGCCGGAATTGACCGAACTTTTCGCCGGGGCGCTGCGCGACCTCGGCAGTCACCGCGCGCTGGTGGTGCACGGCATGGACGGGCTGGATGAGATCAGCTGTTGCGCGCCGACCCGGGTTTCCGAGCTTGCGGACGGTGAAATCCGCACCTACGAGCTGCTGCCGGAGATGTTTTTTGACGGTTCGTACGACAAGAGCGAACTTTCCGGCGGCGACGCGAAGGAGAATGCGGCGATCATGCTTGACGTGCTGTCCGGCCGCGACCGCGGCGCCCGGCGCGCGGTGGTGCTGCTGAACGCCGGAGCGGTGAGCTATGTTTCCGGTCTGGCGCCGACCATTGCCGATGGTGTGAAGCTGGCTGAAAAATCAATCGACTCCGGCGCGGCGCTGGAAAAACTTGAAATTCTGAAGGAGGCGGTGAAATGAACGGCGGAATATTGAATTCGATCGCGGACGGTCTGCGTCCGGCGTTGGCGGCGGAGAAACTTCGGCTGCCGCTGATCCGGCTGGCCGGACTGTGCGGCGAACTGCCGCCGGTACGCCGCGACTTTATCGGCGCCCTGCGCCGGGCGGACGGGAAAATTGCGGTGATCGGCGAATTGAAGCGCGCCTCGCCGTCAAAGGGGATTATCCGTTTGGAGCTGGATGTGCCGGTTCTGGCGAAAAATCTGGAAGCGGCGGGGGCGGCGGCGCTGTCGGTGCTTACCGAACCGAACCGGTTTCTCGGCAGTCGGGACAATCTGCTGGCCGCGTCCGACGCGGTGTCGATCCCGGTGCTGCGGAAGGACTTCATTTTCGACCCTTATCAGATATACCAGTCGCGGCTGTTCGGCGCCGACGCGGTCCTGCTGATTGCCGCGATGCTGTCGGACGGCGACCTGAGGTTTCTGCGCGAACTTGCCGAGTCGCTGGGAATGGCGGCGCTGGTGGAGGCGCATTCGGAACTTGAGGCGGAACGGGCGCTGGCTTCCGGCGCCAAAGTTGTCGGCGTCAACGCCCGCGATCTGCGTGACTTTTCGACCGATCCGGACGACGCTCTGACAATAATAGCGAAACTTCCGGCGACCGTGGTCCGGGTGGCCGAGAGCGCGATCCGCGACGCTTCCGGCCTGCGCGCCGCCCGCTCCGCCGGAGCCGACGCGGCGTTGATCGGTGAAACCCTGATGCGCGCCGCCGATCCCGGCGCGGCGCTGAAAGCACTTTATGAAAGCCGTTAAACTGAAAGTCTGCGGACTTGCCCGCAACCGCGACGCCCGTTTGGCCGACCGGATCGGCGCCGACTTCATCGGTGCGGTGCTGGCCGAACGCAGTCCGCGGCGGGTGGCGCCGGAACAACTTTCCGGGCTGTTTTCCGGCTGTCGTCGCGCGGTTCGGGTCGGCGTATTTGTCGATCAAAGTATCGGATTCATCCGCCGGGCGGTCGAACTCGGCGGTCTTGAGGTGGTTCAGCTGCACGGCGCGGAGTCCGCGGAATTTGCGGCGGCGATCGATTTCGCCGAGGTGTGGGCGGCGAACCGGCCGGACGATTTTCCGGCGGCGGCGCTGCTGGCCGACGGCGTCTCCGGCGGCTCCGGACGCTGCTGCGACTGGTCGGCGGCGGCGCGTCTGGCGTTGAAGCGCCGGCTGGTTCTGGCCGGCGGACTTGACGCGGAAAATCTGCTCGCGGCCTGGCAGACGGTGCATCCGTTCGCGCTGGACGTAAACAGCGGCGTCGAGTCGTCACCCGGAGTCAAGGACGAAATCAAAATGAAAAAATTGTTTGAAATATTCAAAAAAATCGAGGATTGAGGAAAGGGCTTTAATATGAATTCGCATTACGGCATCTACGGCGGCATGTATGTGGCCGAAACGCTGGTTCCGACGCTGCTGGAACTGGAAAAATGCTATCTTGAGGCGCTGCATGACCCGGCGTTTCACGCCGAACTCGACGCGCTGCAGCGTGACTATGTGGGACGCGAGTCTCCGCTTTACCTCGCCCGACGGCTCAGCGAGTACGCCGGCGGCGCGAAAATCTATCTCAAGCGCGAGGACCTCAACCATACCGGCGCCCACAAGATCAACAACGCTCTGGGGCAGGTTCTGCTGGCGCGGCGGATGGGCAAGACCCGGCTGATCGCCGAGACCGGCGCCGGTATGCACGGCGTAGCCACCGCCACCGTCGCGGCGTTGTTCGGTATGCCGTGCGACGTGTATATGGGCAAAGTCGATGTGGCGCGTCAGGCGCCGAATGTGGATCGGATGCGCGCATTGGGGGCGCGGGTGGTTCCGGTGGAGTCCGGTTCGGCCACTTTGAAAGACGCGATGAACGAGGCGATCCGGGAATGGGTCGCCTCCTGCGCCGACACCTTTTATGTGATCGGCACCGTGGCGGGGCCGCATCCCTACCCGGCGATGGTCAGGGAGTTTCAGAGTGTGATCGGCCGCGAGGCGCGCCGTCAGATTATGGAAAAAGAGGGCAAACTTCCGGTGGAGGCGATCGCCTGCGTCGGCGGCGGTTCAAACGCGATGGGGCTGTTTGCCGGATTTCTCGACGATCCCGGCGTCAAGTTGACCGGCGCCGAGGCGGGCGGCCGCGGAATCGATACCGGACTGCATGCCGCGAGCATCAACGCCGGTCGGGTCGGCGTGCTGCACGGCAGCAAGAACAAACTGCTTCAGACGCCGGACGGACAGATTGTTGAAGCCTACAGCGTGTCGGCCGGTCTGGATTATCCCGGCGTCGGTCCTGAGCACTGTCAGCTGGCCGACACCGGCCGGGCGCAGTACACCGTGATCGACGACCGCGAGGCGGTGGCGGCCTTTGATCTGCTCTGCCGACTGGAGGGGATCATTCCGGCGCTGGAGTCGAGTCACGCGGTGGCGCAGGCGTTGAAAAGCGCGAAAAAATACGGTAAAAACGACGCGATCGTGGTCTGCCTCTCCGGTCGCGGCGACAAGGACATGGACAATGTTGCAAAGTACAAAGCACAACTCGGAGCTGAAAAATGAGCAATCGCATTGAGAATATGTTTTCCGCCTGCCGGCGCGACGGCCGCAAGGCGTTGATCGGTTATCTTACCATGGGCTGTTCGACCTGCGAAGCCAGCGAAAAACTGGCCGACCGGATGATCGAATGCGGAGCCGACATGCTGGAACTCGGCGTGCCGTTCTCCGATCCCACCGCCGACGGTCCGGTGATTCAGCGCGCCGGCAATCTTGCATTGTCCAACGGCGCCACGCTGGAAAAAATCCTGACGATCGCCGGAAATCTGCGCCGCCGCCATCCGGACACCCCGATGATCTTGTTCAGCTATTTCAACGTGATGCTGAACCGCGGACTTGAAAAATTGACCGCCGAGCTTGAGACGGTCGGAGTTGACGGTATTCTGGCGGTCGATCTGCCGTTCGAGGAGGAGGGCGAACTGCTTCCGCTCTGCCGGTTGCACGGCCTGGCCTTGATTCCGCTGGTGTCGCCGGCCACCGGAGTCGAGCGCGCCCGTAAAATCACCGCCGGCAAAAGCGGATTTGTCTACTGCATCATGGTTCGCGGCGTGACCGGAGCAAGAAGTTCGCTGGCGGACGGCGCGGCGAAGGAACTGGCCGGATTCCGTTCGGCGGTGGCGCCGCTGCCGCTGGCGGCCGGATTCGGCATTTCGTCGCCGGAAACGGCGCGTGAAGCGGCGGAACATGCCGACGCGGTGGTGGTTGGGTCGGCCGTGGTGTCGCGCATGATGGACGCCGCGTCGCCGGACGAAGGCGTCCGGGAGTGCGGCAGCTTCATCGCAGCTCTGAAGGAAGTTCTTTAAGTATTTCGCGCAGCGGGTCCATGACGAACCGGCGCTGTTTCGCCCTGGGGTGGGGCAGCGTCAGTCTCGTCGTGCTGCGGACGAGACCGCCGAAGGTGATGATGTCGAGGTCGATGGTTCGCGGCGTGTTGTGGCCGTGAGCGGCGGGGCGGCCGAGTTCGCGTTCGATCTTTTGACAGAGGTCGAGCAGTTGTTCCGGCGTTCCGTCGAACTCCCCGGCGGCGGCCGAGTTCAAAAAATCCGGAGTTCCCGGCGCGCAGCCGTCCGGAGCGCTCCGCATTGGAGCGGCGAACGCCGAGATTCTGGCGCCGCCGGCTTCGAGCATTTTCAGCGCTGTCTGCATAAAACGTTCGGTGTCGCCGACGTTGCCGCCGAGCGCGATTGTGAATTCCGCCATATTTGCCGTTTCTTCAATTCGTTTTTTTGTATTTGCGTGATATATTATACATTCAAGCGGATTTTTTTACAACGACATTCCAGGTGGAATATTGAAGAAACTGAGAGTTTATTTCATGGGGTCCGGCAACATTGCGGTGCCGGTGCTTCAGGAGCTTGCCCGGGCGAAAGACCGGATTGAACTGGTCGGGGCCGGAACCCAGCCGGACCGTCCGTCCGGGCGGCGCAACCGTGTGCAGTCCACTCCGGTGGGGTCGGCGGCGCCGGTGCTGGGGATTGAGCCGGACAAAATCGAGTCGGCGTCGTCCCCGGAGTTCATCGAGCACATCCGGGCGCTGGCTCCGGACTTCCTGCTGGTAATATCGTTCGGCCAGATTCTGCGCGACGCGCTGCTGGAAACCGCCCGCTTCGGCGGTGTGAATATTCACGCTTCAATTTTACCGCGTTATCGCGGCGCGTCGCCGATTACCGCCTGCATCGCCAGACGCGACGCCTATACCGGAGTCACTTTTATCCGAATGGTGAAAAAACTCGACGCCGGCGACATTTACAGGGTTATCCGCTATCCGCTCACCGGGCGTGAGCGGTGCGATGAATTAGAGGTCAGGCTGGGGCTGGTCGCCGCTGCCGGAACCGTGGACACGCTGACCGGAATCGCCGACGGTTCGATCGTCGGTGCGCCGCAGGACGAGTCCCTGGTGTCAATGACCTGCAAGATCCGTAAGGACGACGGTCGCATTGACTGGCGGTGGTCCGCGGAAACCGTTGAAGCCGTCACCCGTGCCTTTTATCCGTGGCCGGGCGCACTGATGACGCTGCTTTTCGGTGACCGCGAGGAAAACATCACCATCCACGCCGCAAAAGTCCTGAACGGGATCAGCGCGCCGCCCGGAACCATTGTCCGGGCGGACAAAAACGGTTTTATTGTCGGATGCGGCTCCGGAGCTGTGGAGCTGCTGGAGATCACTCCGGCCGGCCGCAGGAAAATGCCGGCGGTCGCCTATCTCAACGGATGCAAAATTTTAAGTGCCACGGTGAAAACGGATATCGTTCAATGACCGAAAAAATTTTAACACAGATTATTCTCAACAGCGAGAAACTGGAAACCCGCATGGCGCTGCTGCGCAACCACCGGCTGGAGGAGTATCAGCTGGAGCGGGTGGACAACTCCCCCAAGCCGGGGTCGATCTATCTGGGCCGGATCATCAATCTTGAGCCCAGTCTACAGGCCGCATTCGTGGACATCGGCGCCGGACGCAACGCGTTCCTCCATTATCATGACATGCTGGTATGCGACCACGAAATTGTGGAGGTCGGCAAAAATTCCGCCTCCGATCAGCCCGGCGACGGAGCCGCTGACGGCAAGGATTCCGGCAGCCGAAAACGTTCCGGACGGCGCGGCCGCGGCCGCAAAACACCGGTCTCCGACGAGGGGAAGCAGGGCAAGGCGCTCGAACTCAGAAAGCGCGCCAGCAGCCGTAAAAAACTGACAATGGACGATATTCCGACTATCTATCCGCCCGGAACCGAAATTCTGGTTCAGGTCGAAAAGGGCGAGATCGGCAGCAAGGGCGCCCGGGTTACCACCAATATCAGCATCGCCGGCCGCTATCTGGTGCTGCTGCCGTATTCGCCGCATATCGGACTTTCCACCAAGATCGACAACGCGCAGGAACGCGAACGTCTGCGTAAAATTCTGGCCGACCTCGACGTTCCGGAGGGCATGGGATTGATTTGCCGCACGGTCGGCGAGGGGCGTAAAAGCGCGTTTTTTCAGAACGATCTGGAACTTCTGCTCGATTCCTGGCATAATCTTGAACACACGGTCAACACCCGCAAAGCGCCGGTGCTGGCCTATTCCGAACCGAATCTGATTGAACGCACCGTCCGCGATTTTCTGACCGACGACATCGATCAGATCATCATCGACGGCGACGAAGGTTATGAACGCATTTCCACCCTGCTTGACCGCTTCGGCGGCCGCAAACTTTCCGGCAAGGTCGAACATTACCGTCAGGCCCAGCCGATCTTTGAACGCTACAAGGTGACCAGTCAGCTCAGCGACGTGATGCGGCGCGAGGTGAAACTTCCCTCCGGCGGCTGGATTTGCGTGGATGAGACCGAGGCGCTGATCGCCATCGACGTGAACACCGGCCGCGGCAAACGCCAGATCACCGACCAGCCGGAACTGATACTCAAGACCAACCTCGAAGCGTCCGAAGAGATCGCCCGTCAGTTGAAACTGCGCGACGTCGGCGGGTTGGTGGTCATTGACTTCATCGATATGCGCGGCGCGCGCGACCGCGACGAAGTATTCCGCAATATGAAAAAACTTATGAAGCAGGATCGCGCCAAGACCAAGGTGCTGCCGCTCAGTCGGCTCGGTCTGATGGAAATGACCCGGCAGCGCGAACAGGAGAGTGTGCTGGACCGGGTGTTCGATCCGTGTCCCTGCTGCCGCGGTTCGGGGTTGATCAAGTCGGCGCTGACCATGAGCGTTGAGATCCAGCGCGAACTCCATCGGGTGCTGATGTGCCGCGAGTGGCGCGGAAAGTCGCTTCGGGTGGTGATGCATCCGGTGGTGCTTGAACGACTTAAGAACGAGGATGCCGCACTGCTTGAGGAGCTGGAAAAGTCCACGGGCAATGCTTTGAGTTTCCGCGCCGATCCGTCGCTGCATTACGAGGAGTTTCATTTTGTCGAACCGGTTTCCGGCAATCGCATCGAGGTGCGGTCGTGACCGCGTATTTTTCCGTCGGACTTGCGGTTGCACTGGCTTTGTTGGGCGCCGCCGCTTTGGGGGTGCTGAAGATGAGGCCGGCAAACAAGTCGGCGGCGGCGGGGTTTTGCCGCAACCGGACACTGGGGATGGTCTTGACCGCGGCGGCGCTTGCACTTTGCGTGCCGCAGGCCGCGCCGATCGCCTGGGACTGGCTGGCGGCGCTGTTATGGCC
>JAEWSS010000155.1 GCA_023459755.1 Verrucomicrobiota bacterium
CGGTTATCCTGTGCATGAGCACTCATTTCGAGGCTCAGATACTGGCGCTTACCTTCCTGAAGCAGGAAGGCGCCGGAAAGGTGATCGTCAAAACCAACAACCCGGTGCAGAAGCGAATCCTGATGAGACTGGGCGCCGACGAAGTGATCGAACCGGAACAGGATGTTGCCGAACGTCTGGCGCGCAATTTGTCGATGGACAATATTCGTGACATGTTTGAATTCAAAGGCTCCTTTATCGCCGACGTCATGGTGCCGGACGCGATGTCTGGAAAAAGCATCAAGGAGCTTGATCTGCGCAACAAATACAATGTCACGGTGCTGTTGATAAAAAAGCCCGGAAGCGGCATTGAAACGGTCTGGAATCCGGATGTGGTGTTGAATGTCGGCGACCAGTTGACGGTTATCGGTCAGGAAAAAGCGATTATGGATCTTTTTCAGAAATGACGCTTTGCGAAAAAATTCTGCAAAAATTGGCCGCGCTTGATTTGACGCTGGGAACCGCCGAGTCGTGCACCGGCGGAATGATCGCCGCGGAAATCGTGTCGGTTCCCGGAGCGTCGGCGGTGTTCAAGGGCGGCGTGGTCTCTTATGCCAACGAAGTAAAGCAGCATGTGCTTGGCGTGTCCGGAGAAACCCTGGAACAATACGGCGCGGTCAGTGAGGCGTGTGTACGCGAAATGCTGGACGGCGCCTGCCGGACGCTGAATGTGGACTGCGCGGCGGCGGTCAGCGGCGTGGCCGGACCGGACGGCGGAACTCCGGAAAAACCGGTCGGAACGGTTTATATCGGCGTTAAAGTGTGCAAAAAAACAGTGGTTGAACGGTGCCGGTTTGACGGCGGACGCGAAAAAATCAGGTCGCGCTCGGCGGAACGGGCGCTTGAAATATTATTTGAACTTATATCATAAAAGGGAGTGAGTGATGATGTATAAGCGGGTACTTTTGAAGATCAGCGGCGAAACACTCAAAGGCGGACAGGATCACGGCTACGACTCGGAAGCGGTTCGTCGTGTAGTGAAGCTGGTGAAGCAGGCGGTTGACCGCGGCGTTGAAGTTGCACTGGTGGTCGGCGCCGGCAATATCTGGCGCGGCGTGATGGGCGCAAAAGGCGGAATGGATGCGGTCACGGCCGACTATATGGGAATGCTCGGCACCGTGATGAACGCGCTCTGTCTGAGCGACTTTTTCCATGCGGCCGGCGTTGGCGCCGAAGTTCACTGCTCGGTGGCGATGGAGCCGTTTGCAAAAAAATTTGACCGGTCGGCGGCGATTTCCGCACTGGAGTCCGGTCGCATTGTCATTTTCGCCGGCGGCACCGGCAGCCCGTTCTTCACCACCGACACCACCGCCGCGCTGCGGGCGCTGGAGCTGGACTGCGAAGCCGTCCTCAAGGCCACCAAGGTGGACGGCATCTATACCGCAGATCCATTTAAAGACGCCTCCGCCACCCGGTTTGACTTCCTTACCTATGACGAAGCGCTCAATCGCAAACTGGCGGTGATGGATCAGGCGGCTTTCAGCCTTTGCCGCGACCACCGGCTGCCGATCGTGGTGTTCAACTTCTTCGATGACGCCAGTCTCGGCCGTGTGCTGGACGGCGATCTTGCCGCCGGAACCCGCGTCGGATTCGCGGAATAACCACACCGTAAAAATTCATGGAGAACCAATGAAAACCGCAGCATTGTTCGCCGCTTTTTGCGCGGCGCTGTTCGGAGCCGGATGCAGCTCGATCTCAAATGGAAATGATGACCATACCCGCAGTATTGAATCGGTGATCGAAGCCAGACTGCCGGAAGCTCCGGGCGAAGTCGCCGTTGTGCTGACCAGACTCGATACCGGAGAGCGGATATACAGTTACAACGCCGAAACGCAAATGCCGTCGGCCAGCACGATCAAGGTGCTGGTTCTTGCCGAAATCATGCGCCGGGTGGAGGCGGGTGAACTGTCGCTCGACCAGCGGATCACCGTACCGGAAAAGGCAAAACTGCTCGACAGCATTATCGGCTGTCTTGAACAGAGCGACTACTCGTTGCGCGACCTCGCGGTGATGATGATTATTGAAAGCGACAACACCGCCACCAACGTGCTGATCGATCTGGTCGGCATGGCTCCGGTCAACCGTCTGGGTGCCGAACTCGGTCTGCCGGCCACCAGTCTGCAGCGCAAAATGCTGGACTGGGAAGCCGCCAAAGCCGGACGCCAGAACTATACCAGCGCCGCCGACATGGATCGCTTGATGACCATGATCGGCCGTCACGAACTGCTCAGCCCCAAGTCGTGCGACGAAATGATCGCCATGCTGAACATGCAGAAGGACATTGAATCGTTCAAGCGCTACATGCCGGAGGATCTGGTGGTGGCGCATAAGTCGGGTTCGCTGGACTGCCTCGAACACGAGACCGGCATTTTCTGGGTTCCCGGCAACGAGTATGTGTTGACGATTTTTACCAGAAACTGTACCAGCAATTCCGCCGCGCGAGACTTCATCGGACGGCTGTCGCTGGATATTTTCAAGGCCATGGGCGGAAAATTTTAAGCCGGACGTTAAAATAAAACGCTCCCGCAATGCGTTTATGTCATAAACCGTATTAAACAAACCGAAGAGGGGCGTATGAATAAAACTGTTCGCATAATATTGTCAACGGCGGCGGTTGCCGTCGTCGGGGCCGGTTCGTGGTTGGCATACACAAAATATCACAATGCCAACCGCAAAATTTCGTATTCGACGGTCAATGTCGAGCGCGCCGATCTGCGCAGCGCAATCAGCGCAACCGGAACAATTGAACCGGAAGAGCTGGTAAACGTCGGCGCCCAGGTCGGCGGCATGATCACTGAACTTGGCGTCGACGCCTCCGGCCATACGGTGGACTATTGCTCCGAGGTCAAAAACGGCATGATGCTGGCAAAAATCGACGACGCGCTGTATTCCGCCGCGGTCAAAAACAGCGAGGCGGCGGCCGAACAGGCCAAGGCTTCGGTGGCCAATGCCAAGGCCAATATCGAAGTTGCGGCCGCGAAACTCGAGCTGGCGCTGGCAAACTGGCAGCGGGCCGAAAAACTCAATCCCCAGAGCGTGATCGCCAAGAGCGACTACGACAGCGCCAAGGCCGACTACGCTTCGGCAATGGCCGAGATCAAGGTGCGTGAAGCTGAACTGCTGCGCTGTCAGGCGGCGCAGGCGGCGGCCGAGGCGGCGCTGGATTCGGCCAACTGGAACTACAAATACTGTACGATCAAATCGCCGGTGGACGGCGTCATCATCGATCGCCGGATCAACGTCGGGCAGACGGTCAACTCTTCAATGAGTGCGCCGAGTTTGTTTCTGATCGCCAAGGATTTGAAGCGGATGGAGGTTTGGGTGTCGGTCAATGAAGCCGACATCGGCCAAATCACCGTCGGCCAGCCGGCGGAATTCAAGGT
>JAEWSS010000156.1 GCA_023459755.1 Verrucomicrobiota bacterium
TGCAATATCGGATCGGTGAAATCGCGGTTGAGCCGCAGCCGCGAGTTGCTGGTGGAGCTGCTCCACAAGCGCGGCATCGTTTAGGCGGAAAAGTATTTCGACGCGGAATCGCGACCGAAAAATAAAACGAATAAAAGAATGGGGCATAAATTGGCGTATTGGGAGCATCGGCGGTATCATGAGTGAGAAAAAATATTGCCTGAACGACGAGTTGTTCAACCTCGCGCTGGACGGCGAGTACGAATTGACCGGCGAAAACCTCGCCCATCTCGACAGTTGCGAAGCATGCCGTCAACGCTATTCCGAACTGCGCAGACTTCATCTGCTGCTTTCCGATTACTGGGAAATCCCGACGAAGGAGTTCTCGACCGCCTTCATCCGGTTCAACGTTCACCGTAAACTGGCCGAGGAAAAACGCAATTCTTTTATCCGTAACATCCGCCCGCTCGGGATCGCCGCCGGCGCATTGATCGCAGCAGGCGCCGTGTTGCTGTTGAGCGATCTTTTTAAGCCGATACAAAAAAACGACAACGCCAGAGCAAATCTGAACATCGCAACCGCCAACGAAGCCGACGAATATCCATATTATCCGACCAGGCCGGCAATCATGAACAACCGCAACGCATTGTCGCGACGGCTTGCGGTAAATCAACTTGGAACTCTGCCGATTGACCAGTTGATTCCGGTCGATGCCGGACGGACCAACACCGTATTGCTTTATCTGAAAGATCTGCTGGCCAGCCGTCAGGACGCTCTGACCAATATTGACGACAACGTCTCCCACGTTTGGACAACGTCGAATACCACTCAGGCCGCCGCCGATCTGGCCAAGCTGGTCGAAATACTTAAGTTGCAGGACAAATGCCGCTGGACAACCGACGAAAAGGGGAAAATCACCCTTACCGCCGACCTGACCAAAGGACAACTGCTCCAGTTTGTCCGGGCTGCCGGATGGTACGACTGGGATCTGCTTAGTCCGCAGGCGCCGCAACCGGAAAGTTCAATTCTGCTCTCCGCTGAAGACGAGCCGGTTCACTATGAAATGACCGTCGTCGAAAGTTTTTGAACCGCACTTTGGGGTTGAGCCTCTTTTTCCCGGCGACCGCCCGGATGTTTCCGTGCGGTCTTTATTTTTTACCACTCCAGCCTTGCGGAAAGCCCGGACCGCCGAGTTTTCCGGCGGCGCCGGTTGACAAATGCCAGGCCGCCGGCACAATGCGAAATCTCGGCAAACACGGCTTTGCGGCAAATATGATGTGCCGGACTTGACTTGACAGCGCTTTAAATGTATATTATTGGTTCGAAGTGTATGATTGTGCCGGCGATTCACTGTCCGGGCGGCGGGCGCGGCCGCGGACAAAAGTTGGAAGACAACGCCGGGAAGTCAGTATATAAAGCGCCATTGGAGGATAGTATTATGGAATTTGATCAAGTTTTTGACGGAAACGAGATCCCGGTCAAACCGCCGGCCGAGGATGCACTGGCCGGAATGGAGGAACATATGAAGTCTGCGGAAAACGCAAAAACGGAAGCTCCGAAAGCCAGTCCGGCGGAAGACGAACTGGCTAAACTGCGTACTGAAAACGCCGAACTTCAGGACAAGTATCTGCGGTCGCAGGCCGATTATCAGAACTACCGCAAGCGCATGTCCAAGGATATGGCGGCGATGCGCAACTTCGCGGTGATCGAAACGGTGACGCCGTTTATTCAGCTTTTCGACAACTTTTCCATGGCGGTTCAAGCCGCCAAGAAAAGCGATAATCTTGACGCCATCGTCAAGGGGCTTTCCATGATCGACGATCAATATAAGAAGTCATTGGACGAACTCAATATCACACGGTTCGACGCCGTTAACGCCAAGTTCGACCACAACCTGCACGAGGCGGTCGCCAGCGAAAACAGCGACACGGTTCCCGAAGGCGTTGTGATCCGGCAGTGGAACTGCGGCTACAAACTCGGTGACCAGCTGCTGCGTCCGGCCCGCGTGGTCGTTTCCGCCGGGCCCGGAGAAAAAAAGGAGCAATAATCAGCTATGGCCGACTATTATCAGACTCTCGGCGTGTCAAAAGACGCCAGCGCCGATGAAATAAAAAAGGCATACCGCAAACTTGCCATAAAATATCACCCGGACAAAAACCCCGGCAACAAGGAAGCGGAGAACAAATTTAAAGACATCTCCGCCGCCTACGAGGTACTGTCCGACCCGAAAAAACGCCAGCAGTACGACCAGTTCGGCTCCGCCGCGTTTGAAAACGGCGGAATGCCGCCTCCGGGTCAGGGCGGCGCCGGATTCGGCGGATTCGACTTTTCCGACCTCTTCGGAGGCGGCGGCGGCAGCGCCGGCGGATTCGATTTTTCCGACCTTTTCGGAGGCGGCGGACGCTCCAGACGGCGCGCCAGCGACGCGGCTGAAGGCTCCGATTTGCGCTACAACCTCGGCATTTCGTTTGAGGACGCAGTGCTCGGCGTCGACCGCAAAATCGTGGTTCCGCGGTTGACCAAATGCGAAAAATGCGGCGGTTCCGGCTGCAAGCCGGGCACCTCGCGCAAGGCGTGCGTCAAGTGCGCCGGATCGGGATTCATCACCGTCAATCAGGGATTTTTCCAGGTTCGTCAGCCGTGTCCGCAGTGCCACGGTACCGGCCAGATGGTCGAGAGCCCGTGCGAAAACTGCCGCGGCGACGGTCGGGTGAGAATCGAAAAAACTTTGCAGATTCATGTTCCGCCGGGGGTGGACAGCGGATCGCGGCTTCGCGTTGCCGGAGAAGGCGACGCCGGAGTGCGCGGCGGACGCAGCGGCGACCTCTATGTGTTCATTCAGGTGGCCGACAACCCGGTGTTCCAGCGCAATGACAGCGACCTGCTCTGCGAACTTCCGGTCGACTTCGTCACCGCGGCCATCGGCGGCACAGTGGACGTTCCAACCGTGACCGGCAAGGCTACGGTGAAAATCGCCCCCGGAACCCAGTCCGGCACGCTGATGCGGATCAAAGGCAAGGGAATGCCGTCTCTGCGCGGCGGCGGACGCGGCGACCTCCATGTCCGGATTAAGGTGGAAACCCCCGCTAATCTGAGCGCGGAGCAGATAAAAATGTTTGAGGATATGCGCAAGTCAATGACCGCCGGAAACCAGCCGATCGCCGGAGATTTCCGGGTCAAGGCGGCGAAGTTCCTCAAGTAGCAACAGAAAAAGGCTTTATTATGGGCGCGGCAAAAAAAGACAACGAATCAAACAACCCGGTACTGGCCGAGAATCGCAAGGCACGCCATGACTACCAGATTCTGGAAGCCATGGAGGCCGGCATCGATCTGGTCGGAACCGAGGTGAAAAGCTGCCGCGCCCGGCATATCGCCATGGTGGACGCCTATGTTTCAATCGAAAAAGGTCAGGCCTTTCTCTACAACGTAAACATTGCGCAGTATGAACACGGCAACCGCTTCAACCACAACACCACCCAAAAGCGCCGTCTGCTGCTGCACAAGCGCGAAATCCTCAAACTTCAGCAGCAGGTGCGCGAAAAAGGGTTGACCATTGTACCGCTCAAATTTTATTTAAAGGGCGGACTGGTCAAAGTGGAGATTGCATTATGCCGGGGCAAAACGTTCGGCGACAAACGCGAAACGCTCCGCGAACGTCAGGATGACATGGAGGCGCGGCGCGCAATCGCCGCATCACGACGCAAATGAGCGACTGGTTTGAACCGCTGGCCGACAAAAAGGCGATCGCACGCGAACGGGAAAAAGCCCGTGAACTGCGCGCTTCGTCCTGGTGGAAAAACACGCTGGCGCAGGGAATATGCCACTACTGCGGCGGACACTTCCCCCCGGAAGAACTGACCATGGATCACATCGTTCCGGTGGCCAGAGGCGGCAAATCAACCCGAGGCAACGTGGTTCCGTGCTGTAAGGAATGCAACAACCGGAAAAAATATCTGACTCCGGTGGAAATGATCCTGAATGCGGCGGAAGAACCAACCGACCGCCACGGCAAAGAACCCGAAGCCGGACAATAAAACCTGCTCATAAGAACAAAACGACCGGAACCGCGGGCGAAATCCCACAACGGCTCCGGTCATTTTTTTTCGCAGGCTTAATACAACAGCATGCAGTCGCCGTAACTGTAAAATCTCATCTTCGCCTCAATCGCCTTGCGGTAGGCCGCCAGCACCATCTCGCGCTCGCAGAAACACGACACCAGCATCAGCAGTGTGCTTTTGGGCAGATGAAAATTGGTCAACAGCATGTCCTCGCCGTGCGGTATCTTGGGCGGATAAAGAAAAATATTGGTGGAACCCGACTGGCCGACCACCCGTTTTTCCGCCTCCGACCAGCAGCTTTCCAGAACTCGCACCGTGGTGGTGCCGACCGCCAGAACCTTGCGGCCGCGACTGCGGGTGTCATTGATCAACCCCGCCACGGTGTCCGGAAGCATGTAGTTTTCATAATGCATCACATGACGGCTCACATCGTCCACGCTGACCGGCTTGAACGTTCCGGGGCCGACATGAAGTGTAAGCGTTGCCCGGTTGATCCCGGCGGCGGAGAGCTTTTCCAGCAGCTCCGGTGTAAAATGCAGACCGGCGGTCGGCGCCGCCACTGCACCGTACTGCCTGGCGAAAACCGTCTGATAGCGGGTTTCGTCCTCGGCATCGGCCTCGTGCCGGATGTATGGCGGCAGCGGCAAATGACCGCAGGCGTGCTGAATCGCCAGATAGTCCGGCGACGAAAAATCAACAATAAAACTGCCGTCATCCAAATGATCGACCACGGTGAAGCTGTAGTCGCTAAGCTGATTTTTCAGGTCAAACAACCGGACAAAAGTTCCGGCTTTCGCCCGTTTCCCCGGCTTCAGAAACACCTTCCAGCGACTGCCGTCCGAACCGGGAATCATCTCAATCTGCAGAGCCTCGAATCCGGCGGCGGCAACGTCCCCGTTCTTGCAGCCGAACAACCGACAGTTCATTACCTTGGTGTCGTTTGAAATCAATGCGTCGCCTGAACTCAGGAAGTCGCAGATCGCCGGAAACGGCAATATTTCAGTTTCACCGGTCACGCGATTCAGCGTCATCATCCGCGACCCGTCACGACGGGCGGCGGGATGCTGGGCAATCAGTTCAGGTGGCAGATCGTAGTCAAACAAAGCGGTTGAAAGCGTCATGTCAACGATGCATCTCCTCGCGTGCCTGACGCAGTCTGGCCATTTCATCCGGTGTCAGGCTGTTGATTCCGCTGCGCGATATTTTGTCCAGCAGGGCATCAAGCTCACGCTGGGAGACCGGGCCGGACGGATTGCGCCACGACCTGCGGCTCTCCGCATAATCCGACTCGCCCGGCCGGGGGGTTGAACGAATAAAACGGAAAATGTCCCACGGCAACCGGGCGCCGAACACCATCCGCAGATAGATGTAACCGCCGACGATGCCGCCGAGATGTGCCAAATGCGCCACGTCGCTGTAAGTGGCCAGCTCGCTGAAAATCTCGTAGCAGGCATAGACGATCACCAGCGTTTTCGCCTTGATCGGCACCGGGAAAAACAGCATCATAAAGCGAACGTCCGGCGTAAGCAGCGCTACCGCCATCATCACACCGAAAATTGCTCCCGACGCTCCGACCAGATAGGCCGGACTATTCAGATTCGCCGCGCACCAGAGCAGATTGCCAAAAATTCCAGAGACAAAATACAAGGTCAGAAATCTGGTTCGTCCCAGTATCGGCGCCACCAGCGAGCCGAACACATAGAGCGCCCACATATTCATCAGGATATGCCCCAAACTGCCGTGCAGAAACATTGCGCTGACCAGTTCAAACCAATACCCGGCGCGCAGTCCGGCGATGGACAGCGACAGTTGACGGTAAAGCTGCGAATTGGACGGAATAAGCAAAAACGCGGCGACGTTGATGACGATCAGCGCGATCAGCATACGGCGCCCGGACTCCGGGGTCTCCCGCTGTGCGGATTTCATGTATTGACGATCGCCCAGCATGGTGCTACCTCGAATTTCTGCCAAGTTCAAACGCGGCGAAATTCACCTCGTGAATCTTGGCCGGCAGTTCACGGGTCAACGCCTCCCGCCAGAGTTCGGCGGAAAAGTCCAGATAGGTTGACAACAGTCCGAGCAGTGCGATATTCAGCGCTTTCCTGTTGCCAAGTTTGGCTGTGTCGATCATTTCCGGCGTAATCAGTACGCCGCCGGACCTGAGCTTACCAGCATTGACCTCCACCTGAGTCTGGTCGGTCACCACCAGAAAATCGCTCTCGCCGGCGGGAATCATCGGACTGGCGACCTTTTCGCCGTACCGCACCTCGCTCGACACCGAACCGCCGCGCTGACTCATGCCGTGGACTTCGCTCTTTTTCACATCCAGACCGGCGGAAAACACCGCAGTCGCCAATACATCGGTGGCGGTAAGCACGCCTTGACCGCCCAGTCCGGCAAAAGTAATGTTGACAGTTTTCATATTATTTCACCTCCGAAGCCGAGTAACTCTTTATTTTCGCCGCGGCGATCACGCAGACCCGCCGCGCCACGATCACGGTGAGATCGTCGGACGCCAACCGTTTTTTCAGCAGTTCACGAAACTCCTCGTGCTGAACGGTGGTGTCGATCACGTCAACGTTGTCCACTCCCATCGCCTTGACCACCGCCTCGATATCGAGTCTGCCGTCCGCCGGTGTGTGGTCGAGTTTCCGTCCGGTGCCGGGATTTTCCTGCATACCGGTCATCGCGGTAATTGAATTGTCGAGGATCAGCACCACATGGCCGGTCTTCGGCCGGTTGTAGACCATTTCCACAATGCCGTTGACACCGGTGTGCCAGAAGGTCGAGTCGCCGATCACACTGACCACCTTGCGCGCTTCGATCTCCGGCAGTACGTGACGCAGACCGAGGCCGACGGTGATGCTCGCCCCCATGCAGACACAGCTGTCAATCGCCGAAAACGGCGGCAGAACCCCAAGCGTATAGCACCCGATGTCACCGGAAACGATGCACCCGAGATCACGCAGCGCCTCAAACGTCTTGCGATGCGGACAGCCCGGGCAGAGTTCCGGCGGCTTGCCGGGAGCCGGTTGCGGCTCCGGTGTAACGTCGCCGGCCAGCAACCGGCGCACCCGCGCCACATTGAGTTCGCCGAACCGGTAGAGTTCCGGACGGCCGATCACCGCAATGCCGTTCTGACGACAGGCGTTTTCCAGCACATAATCGCCCTCTTCCACCACAAAACAGCGCTCGAACCGCGCCGCAAATTCCCGCATTTTATCTATCGGCATCGGATTGCACATCACAACTTGAAGCACGGTTGCCTCCGGCGCGGCTTCGACCGCGTGCAGCACGCTGACCCCGGAGGCGATAATGCCGAACTTGCCGTTCGCGGCGCCGTGTTCCACCGTCAACGCATTGGAGACGGCTTCAAGTTTATGCAGTTCGGCCCGCAGACGACGGTGGGCGATCCGGGCAAAAGCCGGAATCATAACCCGCGTCCGCGCATCGCGCCCGAACGAGGTCGGATGCGC
>JAEWSS010000157.1 GCA_023459755.1 Verrucomicrobiota bacterium
CCCCATTGCCGCACCCGAATTCCAAGTTTTGCCTACATACAAATTATAATGGAGAAATAACGAATGTCAAGAGCGTCAATTGTTATTTTGCGATTTTTGCCATTTGCGGATCACTTCGATCAGTCGCGGCATCACGCTGCCGGCCTTGGCCGGTCCGATTCCGGGGACGGCCATGGACTCGCCGCAGGTGCGCGGCTTCATTTTCGCCAGCATCCGCAGGGTGTCGTTGGTGAGTATCCGGTAGACCGGAACGCCGCGGGAGGAGGCCATGGCCTGACATTCGCGCCGCAGAAGTTCCAATAAATCCCCGGTACCGTCGAACCGGGAGTTTCCGTCGTCCCGGACCGGGGAAAGCGAATGTCTTGACCCGCTCCGGCGTTCCGGCGGCGCGTCGTCCGGAAAATCGAGCATGACCGGGTTCTTGCCGTTATATTGACAGCCGGCCGGAGTGATGACCAGCAGCGGCCAGTCTCCAGACTTATCCACGCCGATCAGACCGGCGCGTTCCATGGCGCGCATCAGCCGCATTATGCGGTTGAGTTTCCAGTTGCCGAGCCGACCGAAAAACGGCGACGACGTAAGATTTTTTGAGCTTAGTGCGGCGGTGCGTCCGCCGGCCAGAACCTGACTTACGGTGCCGAGTCCGAACCGCCGGTTGAAGTGATAGGCGGCCTCCAGGACGATCAGAACGGCTTCGGCCTCCGCGGGGGTCGGCGGACGCAGCGATGAGGCGCTACGGTCGCAGAAGTCGCAGTTTCCGCACTGCCAGCTTCCGGCGTCTTCTCCGAAGTATTCGACCAGGAATTTCTGGCGGCAGCCGGTGCAGTTCACATATTTCACCACATCGTCGAGCCGTTCGAGTTCAAAGTCGCGTTTTTCACGCAGCAGTTCAAAGTCCAGCGCGAGCGGCGATTCACGGTTCGGCAGAACGATCGACTTTCCGGCGAACGGCGGAGTCCATTCGATGGTTTTTTCAGTTTCCAGCGCGGCCAGCACCCGCTTGATCTGGGCTTCGTTCAAGCCGCAGACCGTGGCCATTTCCGCGTAATCGACCTCCACTCCGGACGCAAGATCGTCCTGATACGCGCCGATCATCCGATAGATGAAACGCGAGCGCTGAGTGCTTTGCAGCTGATGGGCGCCGCGCAGTTTTGCGAGGTCGCCGCAAATCTTCAGCGTTCCGGCGCCGCCGACGTAAGGCCGTTCGATCGCGCCGCAGCGCTGCAAAACCTGCAGAGCGCCGGAAATCTGCCGCTCGTTTTTGGCGTCGGGAACCAGACCGGCCAGCGCGGCGGCGGTAACGTCCAGCGTATCGCAGTCGCGGTGCAGGGCGATCCGGCGCAGCGCCTCGTAGGTGGAGCGCACCAGTTGTTCGGGCGGGTTGTTCATGTCGATCAAAAATTCCTGAATATAGCGGTCGGAATAAGAAAAAAGCAGGATGCACTCCGCCGGTTCGCCGTCGCGTCCGGCGCGGCCGGCCTCCTGATAATAGGCCTCAAGCGTGCCCGGCATGTTATAGTGGATGATGCGGCGGACGTCCGGGCGGTCGATCCCCATGCCGAAAGCGTTGGTGGCGGCCAGAACGCCGTCGGGACGGCGCATGAATTCGTCCTGAGCCGCGGCGCGGTCGGCGTCGCTCATACCGGCGTGGTAGGCCAGACAGCCGAATTCTCCGGCGATCTCGTCCACGCTTTTTCTGGTTGAAGCGTAAATAATGGTCGGCTCCGGCGCGGCCAGCAGTTCGCGCAGAATGCGAAGTTTGTCGCCGCTGTTGGGGGCGGCGATCACCTTGAAGGCAAGATTCGGCCGCTTGAACCCGGAGACGTGTATCCGCATGTTCGGGCGGCGCAGCTGTGTTTTGATGTCGCGCCGGACCACGGCGGTGGCGGTGGCGGTGAAGGCGCAAAGCTGTTTGACGCCGCACGCCTCGGCCATTTCGCCGATTCTGAGATAATGCGGACGGAAGTCGTGACCCCACTGACTGATGCAGTGCGCCTCGTCCACCACCAGAAGCGACGGCGGACATTCACTGACAAACCGGCGGAAGCTCTCGGCGCCGAAGCGTTCCGGCGCAACGTAAAGGATTTTTATCTCTCCGCCGCGGCATCCGGCCAGCACTCGCTGCTGTTCGGAATATGGAACGGCGCTGTTGACGCAGCCGGCGGGAATATTTCTGGAGCGGAGGGCGTCCACCTGATCCTTCATCAGCGAGATCAGCGGCGAGACCACAATGCCGTACCCGTCGCGCATCAGGATCGGCAGCTGATAGCAGAGCGACTTTCCGGCGCCGGTCGGCATAACCACACAGAGGTCTTCGCCGGCGACGATGCCGGAAATTATCTCCTCCTGAAAGTCGAGAAAATTGTCAAAATTAAAAAAGCGCTTCAACGCCGCTGAAAGTTCATTGCTCATGTGTGATAATATAGCTTGATTTTATTTTCGGTCAAGTGTATAGTATTGATATTATGAGTCAATGGAGACTGGAAAACAACCATATTGTCCGGAATTTCGACCGCGGCGAGACGGCAAAAGACCATTTTGCGATGTCCGGCGCGCTGGTCGATCTGATTCTGGAGTGGGAGGTCAAACGCGGCGGCAGGTTCGCGGCTGTTCTTCGCGCCCGCTTTCCGCAGCTGCGCACCGTGCCGAACGACACCCACGCCTCGTTTGAGAAGATATTTACGCCGCCGGACTTCAAAATAAACGGCAAAAAATCGTCCGGCGCCGTCAGGTCGGTCGCGATCTCGGAACTGTTCACCGTAACGATCGACCACCCCGGCTGCCGCGAAGTCCGCGAAATATTTCCGTCAACCGGGGCGGACGCGCTGCTTGATCTGCGGACGGTCGAAAACCGGTCGGAGAAGCCGGTCGAACTGTCGCTGCCGCGCCGGAGGATTTTTCGCACCGAAATGTATCCGACAACCGTTTTTTCCGACCTGCCGCGCCGATTTATGCTGGCTCCGGGGCAAAAAGTCTCCTGTTTTGTCGAATATTCAAGTTCCGGCGCGCCGCTCAACCCGATGATGGAACTGGCGGAACGGCTGAACATCGGCCTTACTCCCGACTTCGGGAAACTCGAACTCGAGACCCCGGAACCGGAAATCGACGCCATGTTCGGCTTCGCGCTCCGTCACGCGGTGGAGAGCATTTTCGACACGCCGAACGGTCCGGTTCACTCCCCCGGCGGCTACGGCAAATATCTGGCCGCGATCTGGGCGAACGACGAGGCGGAATACGCCAATGCGTTTTTCCCATTCACCGGCGTCGCCCGGGCCGACGAAGCAGCGCTTAACAGCTACCGCTGGTTCATGAAATATATGAATAAGGAGTTCACTCCGATTCCATCGTCGATCATCGCCGGCGGGACCGACATCTGGAACGGCGCCGGAGACCGCGGCGACGCCGCCATGATCGCCCACGGCGCTTCGCGTTTTGCGCTGGCGTCCGGTCGCCGCGAGGTGGCGGAGGAACTTCAGCCGCTGGTCGAATGGTGCCTCGAATACTGCGCCAGAAAACTTACCGACGACGGCGTGGCCGCCTCCGACTGCGACGAACTTGAACGCCGGTTCCCCGCCGGAACCGTCAACCTCTCCACCAATATGCTTTATTATGACGCGCTGCTGCGCGCCGCCGCGCTCCGCAAAACGCTGGGAAACGGCGATCCGGCCGAACTGGAGTCGCGCGCCGCAAGGCTGAGGACGGCGATCGGCCGCGTTTTTTCCGCCGACGTCGAAGGCTTCGCCACCTATCGCTATTATGACGGCAACACCATACTGCGCAGCTGGATCTGTCTGCCGCTCTGTTTCGGAGTCAATGACCGCAAAGCCGGAACGCTCGCCGCGCTGTTTTCCGGAAAACTCTGGCGGGGCGACGGTCTTCTGACCGCGTCGGACAATCAAACCTACTGGGACCGCTCAACCCTTTACGCCCTGCGCGGCGTATTTTTCTGCGGCGAACCCGACCTGGCGCTCGGCCATTTGAAAAATTACGTCCGGTCACGACTGCTCGGCAGTCACGTTCCCTACCCGATCGAAGCGTTTCCGGAATACAACGCCAGCCAGCTCTCCGCCGAAAGCGCGCTGTTCTGCCGGATATTCACCGAGGGGATGTTTGGCATCGTGCCGACCGGGTTGAACAGCTTTACCGTGAAGCCGGCACTGCCTTCCACCTGGCGCCATGCGGCGCTTCGCGGCATTTCGGCGTTCGGGAAAACCGGATGGGGCATCGAACTCGACCGGCGGGACAACGGGATTGAAGTCACCGTTCCCGGCGTCTCACACTCAATTGTAGCGGAAAACGACTCCATCGAAATAATTTTACACTGACGTCTTGCATTTGGCAACTCCACGCAATATTGTATCCGCAGAGGAATTTTGCGTTTAAGGAGGAGGGCCGCCTATGATACTGGGAATAGTCTGCGGCGTTACCGCCGCGTTCTGGCAGGACTGCGGGTATGTTTTTTCGCGTCTGTATGTAAAACGGTTTGCCGCGCCGGTCAAACTGCTGCTGGCCACCCAACTGCTGATGGGAGCGGCCGGAATCGCGATACTGCCGTTTGTCTGGCAAGACGGGTTCTGGGGAAACTGGAGCTTTGTACTGCCGCTTGCCGGCAGCGCATTCGGGTCGCTGTTCGGACAATTGTTTTTTTTCCATACCGAGGAGCATGTTTCGCCGGCGCGGATATCGTCTCTGATGGGGCTGCGGGTGGTGGTGCTGGCGCTGGTGTCCGGACTTTTTCTGGGCGAACATTACGATCACCGTCAAATCTTCGGCATTGCGCTGGCCGCGCTGTCGGCGCTGGTGATAAACTATCAGGGCGGCGGCAGAATCGCCACCCGCGGAATGGGCTGGTTCGCGCTGACGCTTGGAAGTTACTGCGTTTCCGACCTCAGCGTAAAATATATGATCGACCGGATCATAACCGGAAATTTTTTCACTTCCGCGTTGATCGGCATGTCGCTGGTGAACATTCTGCTTATGGGCGTAACCCTGCCGTTTGCCCTGCATATGAAACTCTCGCCGGCCGAACTCAAACCGACGCTGCCGTTTGCCGGGTCGTGGCTGGTCAAACAGATACTGCTTTACAGCTGCTACGCGCTGATCGGGCCGGTCTTCGGCAACGTCATCATGTCGCTGCGCGGGCCGATCGCCATAATTCTGACGTTGGTTCTGCTGCGCTTCGGCGTGAAAAATCTTGACGGCGCGGCCGGAACCGCCGTCTGGATCAGGCGCGGCGTCGCCACATTGATGATGGTTGCGGCGATCGCATTGTATTCACTGCACGGCGTGTAGACAAAAAGGCCCGACCGTCCGGCCGGGCCTGAAACAATCGCGCAACGCCGGATAATTATCCGAGAAACGCGTCGCGGTACGCCTTATAATCGGTATAAAGTTTGGTCGCTCCCGGAGTATTGACCCTGGCGATGGTGCCGGGTTTGCTCATCAGTCCGGGATACTGGTAGATAAGAACGCGTTCAACGAACGGAGAAATTCCCTCCAGCTGACGGATGACCCGCTCGATCGGCGCCGAATGAAGCGGCGTTTTATAGATCGGCCCCTCAAACTGGAACACCTCCATATCGGCCCACAGCTTTGCCTTGCCGACCTTGTCGTGGCAGGTTTTGAGGCGTTCGAAGTAGACCGGAGTCCACTCCACATTGGCCTTGCGCACACCGATTTCGTCCTGATAGGCGACGAAATCGACATTCATGCGGTCGAGTTGACGGCAGAAGTTGTCGTCCGCGACCAGATGGAAGGTTCCGTATGGCGCGATCAGCGACTTCTTGCCGGCCATCAGCGAGTCGGCGAACGCCTGGCAGTTGTTCACATAATCGACGAAATTGTTGTGATAATTCGGGAAAATATCCAGCTCGTTCGGCCAATACCAGCCATAGAAGCTCGGATGGTTGCCGAAGCGTTCGATCATTTCCGCCATGGCGATCTCGCGTTTCCGGCGGGGTTCCGGGTCGAAGAACATTTTTTCCGGATACATCCAGCTGCCGTAGAAATCGTTGGAAACGAAAATCTTCAAGCCGAGTTCGTCGGCGGCGTCGAACATCACGCTCATCGGGTCCGGCGTGGCGGTGGGATAGGACTCAAAGTGGCGGCTCTTATAGAAGGTCTTCTCGTCCAGCGCGCTGCCCATCAGCACAAGGTACTCCATGCCGATGCCGGCCATATCGGAAAGCAGCGCCTTCCACTGGTCTTTGTTAAAACTCAGAAGCTGCGGATTCCAGTTCGGCGCTTCCTGCGCGCCGTTGTGCTGAAATTCAAACCACGACCCGGAAATAAGCATATTTTACCCCTTTCAACTGTTTTTGTGTATAATCATCATAGTAATATAGACGCGAATGAAAGAAAAACAACCTCAAAACTCCGGAATAAAAAAAAGTGGAAAATTTTCTTAAAAGGCCTTGACTAATTGCGGCGGCCGGGGTATTATAAACTTGTCAGGCGAAGAAAACGTTTGACGAGGTTGTCTCAGGCGCGGCCGGATGAAGCCATTTGTTCGACCGCCGAAAATAAAAACCCAAATAATAAGGAGTTCTCAAAATGGCTAAGAAAGAAATTTTTGCGGATGGTATCGGTCAGATTCACTTTGCGGGTGGAATGGTTCGTTTCGACTTCGTCACCCTGCAGCCCGAAGCCGACGGACAGGCCCCGACTCCGGAAGTGAACGAACGCATTATCATGCCTCCGCAGGGATTCCTCGGTGCCTTCAATTCCATGCAGCAGCTCATTGACAAGCTGCTCGAGGCCGGCGTGCTTCAGAAGAACGAAAACGCCGCCCAGAACAACTAATAATTGATCTGAACGACACGGAATTAAAGGTATAGTCGTATGCAGTTACTCCTGAAC
>JAEWSS010000158.1 GCA_023459755.1 Verrucomicrobiota bacterium
GAGTACGCGACGAACTGGTGACGAGAATCAATGAAAGTTCACCGACCGTCACCGCGACATTGCGCAATCAGATGCTGGTTCCGGTGACACTGCGAACCATGCTGCCGGTGGGAATGGTCGGCGCATTTGCCGCGGTTATGGTCTTCATGATGCTTTCCACCGACACCACCTATCTGCACAGCTGGGGATCGATATTGATTCAGGATGTGGTGATGCCGTTCCGCAAGCGGCCGTTTGCGCCCAAAACCCAGCTGCGGCTGCTGCGGCTGTCGATATTGTTCGTTGCGGTGTTTGCGTGGACGTTCAGTATGTATTTCGGGCAGGTGTCCTATATCGCGATGTTTTTCGCCATTACCGGAGCGATCTACATTGCCGGCGCCGGTGCGGTGATTATCGGCGGACTTTACTGGCGGCGCGGCACCACCGCCGGAGCCTGGACGGCGATGATAACCGGCGCGGCGTTCAGCATTTTCGGTTTTGTGGTGCAGACCAATTGGGGTAAATGGTATCCGTATCTGCCGGACTGGGTGATCGGCGCGGTGAGGGGGCTGGTCGAGTTTTTGAATGTTCATTTTGCGGCGCTTGGCCGTTGGGAAATGTCTCCGACAAAATTTCCGATTACCGGTCAGGAATTGTCCATGCTGGGAATGGCGTTGTCGATTGTCGGCTACGTTGGAGTGTCCCTGCTGACCTGCCGCGAAAATTTTGACCTTGACCGTCTGCTCAACCGCGGCAAATACAATCTTGAACACTCCGGCGATGCCGGCAACACCGTTGTAAAATCGGGAAAATGGTGGTCTTGGCGCCGCATCACCGGAATTACCGACGAATACAGTAAAGGGGACCGCATCGTTTCAAATCTGGCGGTCGGCTGGACATTCTACGGGTTGGCGGTTTTTGCCGTGATCGCGGTTTGGAATCTCGGTTTTCAGCGCTGGCCTCGGGAGTGGTGGTTTAATCTGTGGCGTTATTACACCGTGCCGCTGGCCCTGCTGGTGGGAACGGTAACGGCGATATGGTTCACCTGGGGCGGTGCGCGCGATATGGTGCGGATGTTCCGGGCATTGCGCGAACTGAAGCGGAATCCGGATGACAGCGGATGGGTGGACGAGTCGGGAAAGAGTGACAAATGACGGCCGATTTTCGCAATTATCTTAATGCCGACAGTTTTGTCCGGATTACCGGAAAGACCCGTTCCGGTATTTTTACCGAATTGATCGAACATGCGGTAAAGCGGCGCGACGTTGAGGCTGAAGACGTTTTTTCCGCCATAATGGCGCGCGAAAAAATGATGTCAACCGCGGTTGGCGGCGGACTGGCGATACCTCACGGCAGATTGAAAAATTTCGGTGATCCGCTGATACTGGTCGGAGTCTGTCCGGACGGCGTGTCCGATTACGCCGGACTGGACGGCGTTCCGGTAAAGCTGGCTCTTCTGGTGCTGGTTGACTATTGCGATGCCGAACTGCATCTTTCACTTTTGCGCAGTATCGCGCATGAATTGCTGGCGGCACCGGAAAAGATCACCGCTATTGCCGGGTTGCGCGACCCCGCACATATGATGGCGCTGTTGACGGATAAGATGTAAAAATTTCAACTATAACAAAAACTCCCCGCCGCGCATTTATTTGTGCGGACGGGGAGTGTTTTTGTTCAGGTTGCGACAGTCAATACCGGCGGTCGCTTTTTCTTTTTCTTACAGCATTTCCCACAGCGAGCGCTTGAGCTTGCGCAATGCGAAAGTGGCGGCGATCCAGTTGTTGGTCCACCCGGACTCCACGCACCACGCGCCCCAGCCGGCGTCGGCGCTGCTGCCGTAGTAATCCCACAGATTCCAGTCGAATCCACGCATCCAGGCGCCGTCGAGATAGGGCTGTTGTTCGCTTCTGACCTGAATCCGGCAGAGAAATTTTGCCAGATTGTCAGCCATGGCGGCGTATTTCGGCGATTGTGCGGCGGCGGCCGCTTCGTGCAGGCCGATCATCGCATAGTTGGTGGTATAAAGCAGATCGCAGGCGGGGTCGCCGTTTTCCTGAATCAGCGCGGCCTCGGTGGTGCCGTAGGCTTCATTGGACTGCGGCGACGGGAAGTCGCCCATCGAAAGGTCGCCCATGGTTTCGGCGATTGCACCGCACGGCTGGGAGAGTTTTTCAATATCGGTCGCAACACGATCCAGCCATTCGCGGTGTTCCGGAGTGTCTTCGATGCGGAGCAGCCATGAAAGCGGCAGCAGCATGCGGGCGATCTCCTGCGAAAGTCCGTTGGTCCAGTGCACTTTGGGGTAGGCTTTCATCATGATGGCGATCGCGCTTTTGGCGTAATCGAGAAACTTTTGTTCGCCGGTCAATTTCCAGCCGAGCATAAAACCGGAGAACAGGTAGGCCTGGGCGTGCGGACGCAGCAGGACAAACTCTTCATTCTGATAGAAGGCAAGGTCTTTGCCGTCGGCGAAACTGGACGGCCAGTCCAGTCGGTCGTGCCGGAACCCGAGTTTGCCAGTGGTGTTCAATACCGAGTGAAGATTGCGCAGGATCGGCTTGTTCCAGCGTTTAACCCCGAGGAGTTTTGCGGACAGGGCGGCGCCGATGATGGCGCGGAAATTGTCGTCTCCGTAGTAGGCCGGGGTGTGCTCGAAGAAGTTGAGCTGACCGTAGACCGGAGACTTTTTGTCCAGACAAATCAAGGTGTCGGAGGTAAACAGGAAGTCGAGCAGCCGAACCGCATAATCGCGGCTCTGGATGTTGCCGGTCATTTTGTAATCAAGCGCAAACACCATGGCGACTTCTCCGGTGCAGTCGCCGCGGGTGAGCTGGCGGCGCATCTGGCGGCCGAGATGGTCGATTTTTGCGCTGTATCCCTCGTCGACCAGAAGTCCGGTATTATGGTAGTTGGCCAGCAGGGAGCCGGAAATAAAGTCCACGTTGCGTTTGAATGCGGTGATTTCATCGGCGGACGACACCTTTTCAACCGCTGACTTTGCCGGTCGCACCGCCATCGTCCACTGCGGAAGCTCCGGCAGTTTAGCTTCCGGCGCAAGAAACGCCAGGATGAACCGGATCACTTTTGCCCAGTCCGGCTGCGGCGTGAAGCGGGCGGCGATGAAGCGGGAGAAGTTTGCGTTGGCGATCAGAACCGAAGGATATTCCGGATGACGGAACAATACCGGGAACATTTTTTCCGGCAAGCCGAACACCGCTTTGCGGTATCCGGCCACACGCACCTGCGCCAGCAGCGGAGTTACCGCGGTTTTTACTTCGCGCAGATAGGCGCCGTGCTGAGCCAGAATGGTGCATTTTTCGAGTCCGCACTCGGCACTGGCCGTCACGGTGCGTTCGAATCCGGGTTCGGAAATTTTTGCGGCGAACTCGACGCCGTCGAGCGCGCGCGGAAACTCAAAGAACAGTTTTACGCCGTTGCGGGCGGCGGTTTCCCAGTCGCCGGCGATCCGGCTCGGAACCGGAT
>JAEWSS010000159.1 GCA_023459755.1 Verrucomicrobiota bacterium
TTCTGCGGCTACAGCCCGGAACGCATCAACCCCGGCGACAAGGAACACACCCTGACCAAGATCAAAAAGATCACCTCCGGCTCCACGCCCGAGGTTGCCGAAGTCGTCAACGCCCTGTATGCCTCGATCATCAAGGCCGGCACCCACAAGGCATCCAGCATGAAGGTGGCCGAGGCCGCAAAAGTGATCGAAAACAGCCAGCGCGACATCAACATCGCGTTCGTCAACGAACTGTCCAAAATCTTCCACCTGATCGGCATCGACACCATCGAAGTGCTTGAAGCCGCGGGAACAAAATGGAATTTCCTGCCGTTCCGTCCGGGACTGGTCGGCGGCCACTGCATCGGCGTCGATCCCTATTATCTGACCCACAAGGCGTCGGAACTCGGCTATCACCCGGAGGTCATTCTCGCCGGACGCCGCATCAACGACGGCATGGGTAACTACGCCGCCGGAGAAATCGTCAAATTGATGATCAACAAAGACATCCGCATTAAAAACGCCAAAGTGCTTCAGCTGGGCGTGACCTTCAAGGAAAACTGCCCGGACATCCGCAACAGCCACGCGGTGGACATCGTGCGCGGCCTCAAGGAGTTCGGATGCGACGTGGAGGTGTGCGACCCGTGGGCGGCACCGGAAGAGGTTGAGCGCGAGTACGGGTTCCGGTCGATTCAGGACATGAGCAGCCTCAAACTTCAACAGTACGACGCGATCGTTCTGGCGGTTGCCCACCGTCAGTTCAAGGAACTTCCGCTGGACAACGCCGCCTCCAATCATACGGTGATTTACGATATCAAGGGCATTGTCGATAAAAATATCGTGGACGGAAGGCTTTAAGATGAAAAGAACGGTTGAACATTCCAGAGTTCTGGTGACCGGCGGCGCCGGGTTCATCGGCTCAAATCTGGTTGAGCGGCTGCTGGCGCAGGACAACGAAGTGGTTGTGCTGGACAATTTTATGACCGGAAAAATGACGAATCTGTTCCCGTTTTCCGCCAACAGGAACTTCAAGCTGGTGGTCGGCGACATCCGCAATCTGACGGACTGCCGCAACGCGGTCGATGGTGTGGACTACGTTCTGCACGAAGCCGCGCTTGGTTCGGTTCCGCGTTCGATCAAAGACCCGATGACCTCAACCGAAGTCAATATTTCCGGATTTGTCAACATGCTGTTCGCGGCGCAGGAGGCAAAAGTCAAACGCTTCGCCTACGCCGCCAGCAGCTCGACCTACGGCGACAGCAAAACGCTGCCCAAAGTGGAGGACAAAATCGGCAAACCGTTGTCGCCCTACGCGATAACCAAATATGTCGATGAACTGTTTGCGGAAAATTTCGGCAAACTTTACGGCGTTGAAACGATCGGTCTGCGTTATTTCAACGTGTTCGGCCGCCGTCAGGACCCGTACGGCGCCTACGCCGCGGTGATTCCGAAATTTGTAATGAGCCTGATGAAGCACGAAAGTCCGGTCATCAACGGCGACGGCTCCTACAGCCGCGACTTCACCTATATCGACAACGTGGTGCAGGCCAACCAGCTGGCACTGCTGGCCGACAACCCGGAAGCGGTGAATCAGGTCTACAACGTGGCGTTCGGCGAACGCACCACGCTTAACGAATTGTTCGCTTATCTGCGCGAAGACCTGAGCGTTTTTGACGCCGAAATCGCCAAGGTCACGCCGCAGTACGGCCCGAACCGCGCCGGAGACATTCCCCACAGTCTGGCCTGCATCGACAAAGCGAAAAATCTGCTTGGATATGCGCCGGAGTTCAGCGTCAAACAGGGGTTGAAGCTGGCTTCGGAATGGTATTTCAATAATCTCTAGGAGACTCAGCTTGTGAAACTGCCGACAAAAGAAACCCTTTCAGTACAGCTGAAAAAAATCCACTGGCTGCCGCTGGATTTTTTACTGCTCAACATTTCATATTGGATGTCGCTGCTGATCTGCAGCAACCTTAACGTGGACTCTCCGGCTTTTGACACCGGAATGGACATCTATCGGACCTACGGGCTTCAGGCGCTGGCGATTTCCATGCTGATCTTCGTGATTTTGGGGGTGTACCGCCGCATTTGGGCGTATGCCAGTCTGCACGATTTCGGATATCTGATTTTCGTCAGTTTCATCAACTCCTGCGTGCTGGATTTGCTGGCGGTGTTTTTTCTGCGCAACAGCGGAATCCCGCTGGGAATGTACATACTGCTGTTCTTCTCCAATACCGGATTTCTGGTTATGCCAAGACTGTCGTTCCGGATATACCGGTCGCTGCGGGCGATTTTTTCCGGCGGCACGGATGGCGGAACCGCGGCTCCGACTATGATCGTCGGCGCCGGATTCGCCGGTAAAAAATTGGTGGCCGACCTCGCGCATTACACCGACATGGATATTCGTCCGGTCTGTTTCATCGACGACGACAAATCAAAACACGGCTTGACCATGAACGGCATTCCCGTGGTCGGCGGCCGCGACGACATTCCGGAGGCCATTCACCGGTTCGGCATTAAAAACATCATTCTCGATATGCCGAGCGCGCCGGCGGAGGAAAAAAAGTCGATCCTCGACATCTGCGCAAAAACCGGCTGCAAGATGTTCACCGTTCCGAGTCTGCGCGATATTCTCGACAGCAAGGTGTCGCTGAACAAACTGCGCAATGTGGACATCTCCGACCTGCTCGGCCGCGAGGAAGCGCTGCTCGACCTCAAACAGGTCGGCGAATTTCTGACCGGCAAGGTGATTATCGTCACCGGCGGCGGCGGATCGATCGGCTCCGAACTCTGCCGCCAGATTGCAAACTTTGCGCCGCGGCTCCTGATCGTGTTCGACATTTACGAAAACAACGCCTACGACCTTCAGCAGGAGTTGAAATTGTCCCATCCGGAACTGCCGATCAAGGTTCTGATCGGCTCGGTGCGCGACATCAACCGGCTGGACGAGGTGTTCGCCGCATATCAGCCGGAAGTGGTGTTCCACGCCGCCGCCCACAAGCACGTCCCGCTGATGGAGGACTCTCCCAAGGAGGCGATCAAAAACAACGTGTTCGGCACCTACAACACCGGCGTGACCGCCAAAAAGTGGGGAGCCAAGCGCTTTGTGCTGATCTCAACCGACAAGGCAGTCAATCCGACCAACGTGATGGGCGCCAGCAAACGACTGTGCGAAATGGTGATTCAGGCGCTGAACGCGACCGGGAAAACCGAGTTTGCCGCGGTGCGGTTCGGCAATGTGCTGGGCAGCAACGGCAGTGTGATTCCGCTGTTCAAGCGTCTGATTGCGGCCGGAAAGCCGCTGCCGGTTACCCATCCGAACATCGTGCGCTATTTCATGACGATTCCGGAGGCGGCGCGACTGGTGTTGCAAGCCGGCTCGATCGCCAAGGGCGGCGAGATTTTTATTCTGGACATGGGCAAGCCGGTCAAGATTCTTGAGCTGGCGGAAAACCTGATCCGACTCTCCGGGCTGAAACCATACGAAGACATTGAGATTGAGTTCTGCGGACTGCGTCCCGGTGAAAAGCTGTATGAGGAACTGAATCTGGCCGAAGAAGGTCAGGACTCGACCACGCATGAAAAGATTTTTATCAGCCATCAGCTGCCGTTCGACTATACCACCTTGCTGACGCAGTGGCTGCCGGAGTTGGGTGAGATTGCAATCATGAACAACGGCAAACAGTTGCGCGAAGTCTTGAAGAAAATTGTAAAAACCTATCAGCCAAATGACAATTGAGTATGTATAAATATATAAAGCGGGCAATAGACATCTCCATTGCCGCCTTGATTCTGCTGGTGTTTTCCCCATTGCTGCTGGTTGTGGCGCTGCTGATTTGCTTTAACATGGGCAGTCC
>JAEWSS010000160.1 GCA_023459755.1 Verrucomicrobiota bacterium
TCCTCAAGTTTGCAGTTATTTGCAAGTCCGTCGAGCAGGGGACGCAGCTCCCGGGCGTTGAGCTGGGTGTCGGCGGTGGCGAAAAAACGGAACGCGGTTCCGGCGGCCGGCAGCGTCCGGAAAACGCTGATTTCCGGTGAATACACCTCCGTCCATTTGTCCTGATCGACCATGACCACGCGAAGTTCGTATTCGGTGTCCGGTTCAAGTCCGTCGACGGTCACAATATGGTCGGTGCGGTTGGCCGCCACCTGACCGAGGAAGAGTTCCCAGGTCGTGTTCCACTCTTTATCGCCTTTTTTGCGCCATTGCACTCCGGACGGGACATCGCCGTCGGTGCCGAAGCTGAAGGAGCAGTTTTCGATGCCGGGACGGATGGCGAGCGGCTGCCGCAATACGGTGGTGGAGGGCGGAAACAGTTGGGCAATCCGCTGGCGGCGGTCGATCTTCGCGTAATTTTCGAGCGTGAACGGCAGTGCCCCGATCGCCATTGAACAGCCGTAGCTGCCGGAGCGGATCACCGCCACAACTTCGTTGACTCCGGAACGCACCGGGATCGCGGCAACCTGATTTTTAATTGAGATCGGGGCGTCGGAGTTGCCCGTATCCATGATGGAAAAAACCGGAGCGCCGTTCACGCTGATGTCAAACCACCAGTCGGCGCCGGCGCCCATCAACATAAGGCCGTCGCGCGGGGCGGTGAACGTGCCGCGGCAGGTCAGGTATTTGTCGGGCGACGGTTTGCCGTCGACAAAAGTCCGCAGATCGACGTAACCTGATTCGTCGGTTTCGATCGGAGTTGAAAAACCGTCAATGCTCCACTGCCGGGAAAATTCGCCGTTGACAAACTTTTCGGCGTTAACCGCCGTCGCAAACCCCGGTGCCAGCAGCGCGGCACACACCGCCGCAGCCAATGCCTTATACATGAAAAACCTCCTTGTAACGTTTCATGAAAGTACAATAGCGCTTTAGTCGTCAAAGTCAATCCCGGCGGAAACAAAAAGCGTCCGAACTAAAATCGTTTTGGCAAAACATGACCGCCGGCTGATACATTTTTGATATATTGCCGACAGTCGGCAGGTTGTCTTCTTGAAAAAACTCTTTATAGTGATAACTTTTTGTATAGTCTTAACAAAAGGAGTTTTGAAATGGTAATGCGCCGGTCGATTGCAATGGTATTGATCCTCACCTTCGTCACTTGCGGGATATATTGGCTGTTTTGGGCCTACAACACCAGATGCGAACTCAAGCAGTATCTTGACGATCCGTCGATCAATCCGGGACTGGACGTTCTGCTGATGATACTCTGTTTCCCTTATTGTTATTATTGGTTCTATAAATATTCCAAGGAGATCGCGGCGGCGGAGGACAAGGCCGGCATTACCGTCACCGACAATTCGCTGATCAATCTGCTGCTTGCCGTTCTCGGGTTGAGCGTTGTCGCAATGCTGATAATGCAGAGTCAGCTCAATGCAATTGCGGATAAACAATAAATTTGCAATATCGGCGGCGGCAGCGGTTTTCGCCGTCGCCGCCGGGTTACTTGTTATACGGTGGACCGGAAGCGGCACATTGTGCGTGGTGCGCACCTATACCGGAATGCCCTGTCCGGGGTGCGGTCTCGGTCACGCGCTGATTGCGTTGCTGCATGGCGACTTTTCTGCGTCGCTGGTTTTCCATCCTCTGCTGCTGCCGTTGGCGGCGCTTTTTCCGGTGTTGGCAATATGCCTGCTCAAGCCGGAGCTTTTTGCCAAATTCAACCGGCTGTGGATCGGCGCAGCGGTGCTGCTGACCGTCTTTTATCTGGTGCGGCTGGCGATTTATTTTCCGGCCGGGCCGTACCCGATGATTTATTCCCATAATAATGTAATCGAAAAGGTCTGCGGTTTGCTCTTTCACACCTGTTTTCGATAAATGGAAGATGACGTTTTTCCTATTGTTCAGCACACAATTTTTTAATCTTGCACCTGAACGGAAATATAAAACGTTGAAAAATGGTAAAAGATGTTATTTATCGGCAAAGCGCGGAAAGATATAGGGTAACAACTTGCATTTCAGTGATAATATTATATATTTTTAGGCAGAGGAAAAGAAAATAACGTATGTCTGCTTCTGAAATATGGACGGCGGGTAGGCATGTCAAGTAGACATGTCCGGCACATGATTTTTGTTTGTGCGACGAGTCGCTCGCACGGTGGATGGGCTGTCGTGTGACCGGAGATCATCCGGCTGCGCATGATTCAGTTGCATCCCGGGGCGGGTTAGCCGTAAATATGCCGAGGAGACTTTTTTACGGTTTTACCGCCGCGGCGTTTCGGGATCGCATTTATTTTTCGGTGATTTTATGCTTTTGAGGAGGGGCATATTATGGCCAATAAATCCATTGCGCTGTTGTCCGCCGACGATATTTTGTTTCGCAAACTGCAATTTACACTCCGTTTGGTCGGGTTCGATTGCACTTGGGTGCGCTGCGAAAAAGAGTTTTTGGGGCTGCAAAAACAGGCGCCGGCGGCGGTGTTCTTCGACACCGGGGACGGGTACCGGCTGTCGGTGGATCGGGCGCTGCAGCTGAAGATGGTCTGGAAAAACAATGTTCCCGCTCCAATGTTTCTGCTCTCCGCCGATGTCGGGCTGAAAACGCTTTCCGGCTCATATGCAGTTTTCGACGCTTTCTGCAAACTTCCATTTTTTCGGCAGGACATCTATAAACTGCTCAAGGACAATCGACTGCTTAACCGGCAGGAACTGCAGATCGTGCCATTCAGCGAGGCTTTGCCGGCGACGGCGGTGAAGGATTTTCTTGGCCAGTTGCAAAACAGCCGCGCAGCGGTGATGCCGGTTTATGCCGAAGGCTACCATTATCCGCTGGCCGACGCGGCTTTGCCGGGCGACATTCGCGACAGCATTTCGACGCTGCTTTCGCTTTATTCACGCGGTGTGCTTGAACGGGAAATCTATGACCGCATCCATCGCTGTCCATATTGTTCCGCCTCGCAGGTAAATTTTCGGGAATGCTGTCCGCAATGTCATTCCATTGATTTTATTCCGGTGGAGATGCTGCACCATTTTCCCTGCGGTTACGTTGGTGACTCCAATGAGTTCCGCCGTCATGATTCGGAAAACCTGGTCTGTCCGAAATGTGAAAAACCGCTGCGCCATATCGGCATGGACTATGAAAAGCCGATAGGCTCATTCAGTTGCAACACCTGTCAAATGCATTTCAGTATTCCGGCGGTTCGCTGTCGTTGTTTTGTCTGCGGGCGCGACTTTACGCCCGGCGACGCGGTGGTTCAGACCTTCTACAGCTATACTCTGAAGGAACATTTTTCCGGGGTTCCGGATGCCGCTGGAAATTCAGGTGAAATTTTTTCCGTGACCCGAGAAAATTTTATTGTTCTGCTTCGTCAGAATATCGGAATTTCACGCGAACTCGGATTTGACATTCAGCTGGTTTTGGTCGACGGCTCCGGATTGTCCGATGCCGAACGTCACGAACTGCTTCGGCTTCTGCATGAATTCAACCGGCCGGTCGACGTGGTGTACGCCTCGCCGCAGGGGGCGATTCTGGTTCTGCTGTTTTACATATCGCCGGATGGCGCGCAGGCGCGAATCAATGATTTTCGCCGTTTGCGGCTTTCAAATCCGCTGCTTGGCAAACGCAAGCTGAATTCCCGGATTTACCGGTTCTCCGGAAATGAAAATCTTGATGCGGAAAAATTGATCGATAAACTTTGCATGACGGTCGGTGATCTGCCGGAGAACCAGATATGATGAAGCGGTTGCATTGGTTGATGCCGGCGCTTTTGCTGTTCGGACTGACCGCCTGCTCCTATCGGACCGACCGGTTTGACGAATATGTCGTCACCATGCAGAGCGATCAGTTCAATCTTTACCGGAACGACAAACCCGCCGGACTGGACGATCTTGCCCGTCCCGAAAAGACCCCGGTATGCCCGGAAAATCAGGAAACCGCGGTACTTGCCGGCAACAGGATCGAACTCGGCGCCGGCTCCGGATCGTATGCCGTTGTTGCGATTTTATCCGGGCGAACTCCTCCGGTTGTTCAGGGCTATAGCGACCGCGTGGGGAAATCCGGGCGCGACGTACTGTTTTCGGTTCCGCTGGACTGCGGCAACGCCATTCTGCTTCGTCGGGAGGATAACGGCGACCGCATTTATCAGATTTTGCTTTCCCTGCGTTACGATACGCTGATTCCGATCGTCAGGAAGAACAACTATGAGCTTTTCATCCTGACACTGCGGCACTGCGAAAAACGCGACGAATGGGAGATCACCGAGTTCAAAAACGTCACCGACGGTGAAAATGACGCCGTTCAGGGCGTGTTCAGTCCGGATGGTTCCAGAATCGCATTTGTGGAGGATGACCGGAAAAACACCGCCACGCTGGTCATCATGAACCGCGACGGGACAGACCGCAGGACGGTGTCGGCAAACGGCCTGCTGCCGTGTTTTCTTGCGTCGGGCGAACTCCTGTTTGTCGAACAGTCCGGGGTGTTTCGCGACTTCCGTGTTTATGTCCCCGGCGACGGGGCGATTCGCCGCGCCACCGACGCCGAGATCGCCGGTGTTTTGCGCACCGTTCCGTCGTCCGGTCTGCGGGAGTTCTACCGCCGGTTTGAGAGCGGCGGAACCGCGGCGCCGCTGCCCGCCGCTTTGCCGGAGCGGTCCGAGACGCTGCGCACTCTGTTTATTTACGGCCTGCGCAACTCGCCGGTTATTCTGCAGAGTTACTACGACTACCTGTCGCTCAAGGCCAGAAACACGCAGAACCTGTTTGACATCGGTCCGGATTTCTTCATGGGCGCCGACTATCTTCTGACCAGCAACATTTTTTGGGACACGCCGAATAACTCTTACTATGTGATCGGCGACCGGATCGGCAATGACAATTTTATCCGCTTCATGTCCGGCTTTGCCATTCCGGTCATCCCCAATCTGCCGCTGCGCTGGGCGCAGCGTTATCACGACAACTGGACGGAGCGGTACGGACGAGCCTCGATTTTGAAGGCATTCAACGAATTTTCCGGCCGTCTGCCCCGCCTGGTGTTCGACTGCCGGCAGGCCGCCTCCGAAATCGACAGCATCGACCGACAACTGCGGCGCAACGCGAAACGGATCGAACGTTTTCAAAAACAGCTTGCCTCCGGCGTCGGCACCGCGGAGCGGGTGATCTTTGCGGAAAATATTCAAGCCGGCCTGCAAAGTGACCGGAACTCCGCGGCGGAACGTCTGCGGCAGTGCCAACTTGACCTCGCGGCGCTTATCGGGTTGAATCCGGACTGCGAGCTGGTTGTTCAGCGTGAACCGGACGACCTTGAACGGTTGGAGCCGCTGCATGGTCGCCGTTCGCGCGAATGGTTTCTGGCGCAGGGACGGATCAACCGTCAGGAACTGCATCAGATCGACGCGCTGGTCCAGCAGGACGCCGCCACGCGCGACATGGGGCCGGAGCGCACCCGGATCGACGCCGTCCGGGTCAGTATTTCCTACGGCCTCGGGTTTCTCGAATGGCGCAAGCTGGTTGACGACTTTCTGCTTATGGGCGTCAGCTATGCCGTTCCAATGCGGATGCCGATCTTTTTTGACGCCTACTATCAGGACTACGACGCCAGAATCATGGCGCTGCGCATGCGCAAATATCAGATGGATGGCGCCATTCAGGGGGAGATCGCTTCCGCCTGGGGCGATTATTCCACTGAAAACGGCCGGAATATTCATCGTGCCAAACGCGGCGAAACGCTCCGCGAACAGGCGCGAATCGCGAATCTGCTGCAGAAGTTCGGCACGCGCGACCTGATGAGTTCCGCGCCGGATTATGACGAGTACACCGCTGAAGTGGACAGCATTGCCGAACAGATGGTCGGTGACGGCATAAAATATGAGCGGCTGCGCCGTCTGGCTTATCTCTATCAGGCCGCCGGTCGTGCCGACATCTTTCTGCGCGAGGCGGTAACCGCGCTTGAGACCGCTGCGCCGCGCAGTGCGGGAAACGTGGTTGAGAACCGCGGCGTCTATTTATGGCTGGCGCCGGATATTATTCGGTCGAAGTCGGCGCGGGACGCATTTTTCGAGCGGTGCGGGGCCGGCGGCATCGGGTTGGTCTACTGTTATTTTTCAATGGAAAAAGACCGGATTCCGTTCCTGAAAAAATATGAACCGGAATATGCTTTTTTCCTTGAGGGGTGCCGGCGCCGGAATATCCGGGTCATGGCGCTGATCGGGGAACCGGAGTGGGTCGATCCGGCCCGGCGCGGCGACATGTTCACACTGCTGGACGCCTACAACGAATTTAACGGCATGCGCGCCGAAATCGGCGAAAAGGGATTTGACGGCCTGTCAATCGATGTCGAACCCCATTCCGAGCCGGGTTGGAACAACGGTTCCCGCAACCGCCTGATTCTTGACTATCTTGACATGCTGGATGCGATCGGCGGCAAGATCGGAAAAAATAATCTTAACGCGGCGGTTCCTTACACTTACAGCGGCGTTCCGGTACTCGGTTCTTATTTCGACCTGCTCAAAGAGACCGCCGACCGCTGCGGCAGTCTGACGCTGATGGCTTACCGCGATACAGTGGACGGCGTGCTTAAAAAAGCCGAACCGATTCTGGCTCGCGGCAATCTTGACTGTCCGGTGTTTGTGGCTGTGGAGACCAATCCGGTGAGCGAGGCGGGCGTTTCTTTTGCCGGAACCCCGCGAACGGAGTTCCTGAGCGCTCTGGAAAAATGCGCGGAAGTTTGCTCAAAATATAAAAACTTTTCCGGAATGGTCGTGCACGACGATGCCGGATTCAGCTCAATGAGGTGAAAATATGGCGATAAATGCGTTGAATGAATCCGGTCAGCCGATAGGTATCGGCAATAAGCGGAATGTTGCGCCGGAAAAAAAGAAAAGCTCAAAAACCGGAATTGTTATTTTTGCTTTATTTCTTCTGTTGCTGGTTGGAGTGGTATTGTATCTGACACTTGCTCCCGCCGTGTGTCCGGTGCTGTACCGGATACCGGAGAGTGTCGTTTCCGCACCGGCCGGTGCGGAGGTACTCAGTGTGGTCGCGGACGGTCCGGTTGCCAAAGGTGAAGTGGTGGCCGAACTGCTGATAAGATCCGATACCGGCGGCATGTTTATTGAGCAGACCAATCTGCTGCGTGACCGGTTGATGACGATGGATGCCGAAGACGCCGCCGGCCGTGACGCCCAGGCGCAGCTGACCGCTGAGCTTGAAGGTCTGCGATCCCAAATGGCGGTTGCCGGGGCCGACGCCGGACTGGCGGCTCAGGCGCGGCGGCAAAGCGATGCGGCCTGCGAAGTTCAGCAGAAGCGTTTGGATACCGCGAAGCGTTTGTTTGAGCTGGAAGCAATCCGTCACAGCGAACTGACGGCCGCGCAGGACGATTTTGCCGCGGCCGCCGGAGAAGCGGAAAAAGCCGCGTTGACGGTCAGGAAAACCACGCTGGAAATCGAGCGATTAAAGATTCGCATCGCCGCCGCGGAAACCCGTTTGCGGAACGCAGAAGCTGCGGCTGCGTCGCGTGACGGTCGCAATGCCGTATTCCGCAGGCAGTTGGAGGAGCAGTTGACGCAGGTGGACTTTGTCCCGGGCGGCGTGGCGGTGCGGCTTCGCGCCGGCTGCGACGGAGTGGTCTGCGGCACGGGACTTCAGGTCGGCGGTCGGGTTGAAGCCGGTGCGCCGGTGGTGCGGATATACCCGAATGGCGCCGGACGTATCGAGGTGTTTGTGCCGGAGTCCATGGCCGCAGCCCTGACCAGGGAAAGCCAATTTTATGTGACAATCGGCGGCGACTCGTTCGAGGCCGTTACGACGGCGTTGTCGCCGTACATGGAAAATCTGCCCAATCCGCTGAAGGGGCAGGTGCGCAATCCGAATCTTCTGTACCGGAGGGCAACGCTGACGGTTCCGGAAAATAGCGCCGGACTGATCAACGGACAAGCCGGAACCGCGATTATGCATTGAGGCGCGTCATGGATATATTTACCGTATTGGACCCGGTCAGGACTTATATTGCGGATACATTGTCTTCGCTGGCGGACTGGAAAGTGCTGCTGTTGTTCTGTCCGCTGGTATTGTACGAGGCAATTCGCTATACCGCGCCGATCCCGATCATGATGGTGATGCATATTTGCGGCTGGTGGAAGGACGATTCCGCCGAAAAGACGGAATTCATGAAACGCAATCCAGCGGTCAGTATTGTGATCGCGGGGCGGAATGAGGCGGAGATTATCTCGTCCACCATCGAGTCGCTGTTGGCTTTGCCCTACCGCAACCGCGAGATAATTGTGGTGGACGACAACAGCACTGACGGTATGTACGACGTTTGCCGCGAATACGAGAGACGCGGGGTGATCCGGCTTTTTCGCAACAATGAAAGCTCCGGCCGGGTGGGGCGTCCGGTGGCGTCGAACATCGGTCTGCATCATGCCAAAGGTGAGT
>JAEWSS010000161.1 GCA_023459755.1 Verrucomicrobiota bacterium
CTGGTGGACACCGCCCACGGTTTGGGGCTGCGGGTGATAATGGATGTGGTTCATTCGCATGCGGTCAAAAATATCAACGAGGGGATCGCCCTTCAGGACGGCACCCGGACGCTTTATTTTCACGATGGCGAACGCGGCGAACATCCGGCATGGGACTCACTGTGTTTTGACTACGGCAAGGACGGAGTTCTGCATTTTCTGCTTTCAAACTGCCGGTTCTGGCTTGATGAATATCACATCGACGGCTTCCGGTTTGACGGTGTCACCAGCATGCTCTACACCCATCACGGGCTGGGCAGGGCGTTCACCGGGTATGACGACTATTTTTCCGGCGCAGTGGATGAGGACGCTTATGTCTATCTTGCACTGGCCAATCAGGTGATTCACGAGGTGACGCCGAACGCGGTTACGGTGGCGGAGGATGTCAGCGGCATGCCCGGTCTGGCGGCTCCGGTTGCTTCCGGCGGCTGCGGCTTCGACTACCGCATGGCAATGGGAGTGTCGGACTGCTGGTTCAAGCTGTTCGATCAGCCGGACGAATCGTGGAACATGTGGACGCTCTGGCACGAACTCACCAACCGGAGGAACGACGAGCGAACCGTCAGTTACGTTGAATGTCACGATCAATCGATCGTCGGCGGTCAGACCGCGATTTTCCGGATGATCGGCGCGGCGATGTACACCGGCATGCTGCGCAACAGCGGCAACCTGACGGTGGAACGCGGCGTTGCACTGCACAAAATGGCACGCCTGATCAGCGCGGCGGCGGCCGGCAACGGGTATCTGAACTTCATGGGCAATGAATTCGGTCATCCGGAGTGGGTCGATTTTCCGCGGGATGGCAACAACTGGAGCTGCCACTATGCGCGGCGGCAGTGGAGTCTGGCGGAACGGGATGATCTGCGCTACGCGGGACTGAATCGCTTCGACCGCGAAATGATCGCGCTGCTCCGTGCGGCGGACATTTATGGCACGGTTCCGCAGACGGTGGCGATCGACGACAATCGCAAGATAATTGCGTTTGAACGCGCCGGGTTGTGGTTTTTCTTTAACTTCAACTGCACTGAATCATTTGCGGATGTGGAGTTTACGGTACTTGACGGCGAGTATGTTCTGGCGCTGGATTCGGACAGCGGCGCCTTTGACGGTCACGGCCGGGTCACGGCCGGACAGCATTATTTCACAGTCAGCGAACTGCGCGGAAACGAACGGGTCAACCTGCTCCGTCTCTATCTGCCGAACCGCACGGCGCTGGTATTGAGGAGAGTATAAAAAATGAAGGCTTCGGACAATATAGATTTCAGCAAAAGCGCCGACGGACTGATTCCGGCAGTGGCGCAGGACGCCGACACCCGCGAAGTGCTGATGGTGGCTTACGTCAACCGCGAAGCGCTGGAGGAGACGATCCGCATCGGGGAGGCGGTTTATTATTCGCGGTCGCGGCGCGAGTTGTGGCACAAGGGGGCGACCAGCGGTCATGTGCAGAAGGTGCGCGATATTCTGGTGGACTGCGACTGCGATACGATTATCTATCTGGTCGATCAAACCGGCGCCGCCTGTCACACCGGCAGTCGCAGCTGTTTTTTTCGCCGCCTTAAGGACGGCAGGCTGGAAGAGGTGCGGTAAAGATGGGATTTGACCGTGAGTTGTTTTCCTCCGAATTGGCAAAGGCGTTCCCTCGGCTGGTAATGGAGCGGAACGTCTCCTGGAAGCATTTGACCACGCTGGGGGTAGGGGGCGAAATCCCGCTGCTGCTCCGCCCGCAGGACGATATTGAACTTGGCGGACTTTTGAGGTTTTGCTCGGATCGCAAAGTGAAATATTTTGTGCTGGGCGGAGGAGCCAATGTCGCCGGTTCGGACAAGCCGTTTGACGGAGTGGTAATCACCATGCGGCAGGGGGACTTCACAAAAATTTCCCGCGGCCGCAATCATATCAGTTGCGGCGCCGGAGTATCGCTGGGGGCGTTGGCCAGATATGCATCGGAGTCCGGATTCGGCGGCATTGCGGCGCTGGCCGGAATCCCCGGCTCGGTCGGCGGAGCATTACGGATGAACGCCGGCGCCGAAGGGCGGGTAATATCGGAATTTGTGATCGACCTTAGCGGCGTCATGCCGAACGGCACACCGTGGTCGGCGCGAAAGAGTGAACTTGACTGGGGATATCGCCGAAGCGGAGTTCCGGCCGAAATCATTATCACCGCGGCGATTTTCGAGTTGCCGGCGGCGGAACCGGAGCAGGCGGTTGCCGAATTGGACGGCTTTTTGGCGGCGCGGCGGCGGCGTGAACCGGTCGGCCGGTCGGCGGGCTGCACATTCCGCAACGCCGGAGAGGAGTCGGCCGGCCGGTTGATCGACCGCGCCGGACTCAAGGAAAGCTCAAACGGCGGCGCGACGGTCAGCAGTCGGCATGCGAACTTTGTGATGAACACCGGCGGTGCGAGCGAAAAGGATTTCGTCGAACTGCTTGGAAAAATTAGAAAAACAGTTGCGGAGACCAGCGGGATATATCTGCGTCCTGAAGTGGTTTTCGCCGACAATGAAAGTCTGGAAAAAGTGATGAACACGATAAAGGAACCGGCGGTTCTGGTACTGATGGGTGGTAATTCAAGCGAGCGCGAGGTGTCGTTGCGCTCCGGGCAGGCGGTGGCGGACGCGCTGACACGCGCCGGCTATAAAGTGACGACCGAGGATATTGTCGAGTGTCGGGTGAGTGACGCGATGCGCCGCGCCGACGTGGTTTTTCCCGCACTGCACGGCGGGTTCGGCGAGAACGGCGAGTTGCAGGCGCTGATGGAGGAAGCCGGCATAAAATTCGTCGGGTGCGGCAGCGAAGCCAGCCGGACGGTAATGAACAAAATCGCCAGTAAAAAAGTTATGGATCAAAGCGGCGTCACCACCGCGAAGTGGGCGCTGGTAAAGCCTGAGAACCGGAAGTTCCCGGACACTTTGACTTTCCCGGTAGTGGTCAAGGCTCCATGCGAGGGGTCGAGCGTGGGCATCAAGACCGCGGCCGGACAGGATGAGTGGGACAATGTGCTGGACGATTTGTTTGCATTCGGCGGCGAACTTCTGGTTGAGGAGTTTGTCAAAGGCGTCGAAATCAGTGTTCCGATTGTCAACGGCAGGGTACTGCCGCCGGTGGAGATTCGTCCGCCGCACGGATTTTATGACTATGACGCAAAATACATTTATAAAGGCGGTCATACCGAATATTTCTGCCCGACGGTCAGTCTCAGCGAAGCGGCGCAGAAAAAAGCGGCGCTGTACACCGAACGTTTTTTCAAGGCGGTCGGCGCAAAACAGCTGCTCCGTGTGGACTTCATCGTCGACGCCGCCGGTGAACCGCACGCACTGGAGGGCAACTCGCTGCCCGGATTCACCGCCACCAGTCTGGTACCGAAGTCGGCAAAGGTGGCAGGTTACACCTTTGAGCGGCTCTGCTCCGAACTGGTGCAGTCGGCCCTGAAGCAGGACGCATGCGAAAAGTAGCGGTAATCGGTTCCGGACCGGCAGGTCTGACGGCGGCGCGCGTTGCAGAGGAAAACGGCGCCGCGGTAATGCTGTTCGAAGCGCGGCGCAAACTTGGTGCTAAACTGCTGGTTTCCGGCGCCGGTAAATGCAATTTCACCAACATTTTAAGCGCGGAAAAACTGGCAAAAAGTTTTGGAGCGCCGTGGCGGTTCATGATGCCGGCGCTGCGGCGGCTTACTCCGGAAATGCTGGTAAAAATGCTGGCCGAACGCGGCGTCGCCTCGCATTTGGTGGACGGATTTTTTTATTTTCCCGACTCCGAAAGCGCTGCCGACGTGCTGACGGCGCTGAAACCCGACCGCACGGACTGTTTTACCGGTACGTCGGTAACGGAAATCACGGTGCGCGACGGAACAGTCTGTGGCGTTGACTGCGCCGACGGGCGGTCATTCGCGGTTGACGCGGTGGTGGCGGCCTGCGGCGGTGTCAGCTGGCCCCAGCTCGGCGATGTCGGCAAAGTGGTTTATTCCGCGGTCGAAAAACTCGGGCACCGGATCGTGCGGCCGACTCCGGCGCTGGTACAGCTTCAGGTGGCGGAGTACCCGTTGGGCGACCTGGCCGGAATTGTGTTGGACGATGCGTCGTTCACCTTCGGCAAAATGCGCACCCGCGGCACCGTTCTATTCACGCATGACGGCGTGTCCGGACCGGCGGCGCTGGATATTTCCGGCGCGGTGCTGGCGGAACCGTCGGGCGCCGTCGTAAAAATGTCATGGCTGGGAGATATGAATTTTGAGTGGTGGGAAAAATTTTTCATCGACGGCGGCCGAACCGACGGCCGCAAGCAGACAACCACCGTGCTCGGCGGACTGCTTCCGGCACGGGCGGCGGCACTGCTGACCCAACTGGCCGGAGCGCCCCCCGGCACGCTGATTTCCGAACTGAAAGCACCGATCCGCCGCAAACTTTCGCATTTACTTTCCGAAATGGAGCTTCGCATCGACGGCGACGGCGACTGGAAAAAGGCGATGGCAACCCGCGGCGGCGTTGATCTGCGCGACGTTTCAGCCGGGACCTTGGAAAGCCGCCTGGTCAAAAACCTGTTTTTTGCCGGCGAAATGCTCGACCTCGACGGACCGTGCGGCGGCTACAACATCCAGTGGGCCTGTTCTTCCGGTTTTTTGGCCGGACTGAGCGCGACAGCGGGTTGCTAAAAACAGTTGACGGTGTATATTATACCTAATTCTAAAACGGGAAACGGTCAAGGAGATTGTGACTATGGCAACGATTCATCCCAGCGCGGTGGTTTCCCCCGGCGCGCAGCTTGCCGACAGCGTTGAAGTCGGCCCTATGTGTTTTATCGGCCCCAATGTAAAGATCGGCGCGCACACCAGACTGTTGGGGCAGTGTCACATCACCGGTCACACCGAGATCGGCGAAGGCAACACGATCTATCCGTTCGCCACCATCGGCACACTGGGGCAGGATTTTCACGCCAGCGAGAAAACGCTCTCCTATGTCCGCATCGGTGACGGCAACATTTTCCGCGAAGCCTC